>JAJYCQ010000004.1 GCA_021778315.1 Acidobacteriota bacterium
ATTCAAAGAGCAGTGAGGGTGTGGTTATCTTTACCGGAATCCGAGTGAGCGCAAGCTCCCTGAAGTGTACGACCCAGCCTGTGCGCACGCGCTCGAGCCATTTGGGTATCCTTGGCTTCGGCCAGCACCGTGCCACGCTATCGAACCTCTCCAGGTTCGGGATCGTGGCCTTGCTCGCAACTGTCCCCACCCTCGTCTCCAGGGCTGGTGCGCAGGTTCAGGCCACGCCGCAGTTCTCCGCCGCATCCGCGCCGCAGATTCTTTGCCAGACGCAGGTGATCGGCAATCGCCGCATCCCCAAGGAGTCCATCCTTGCGCGCCTGTTCAGCCGCCCGGGCGATCCCTACGATCCCGCAGTGGTGGAGCGCGACTTCAACTCCCTATGGAACACCGGCTACTTCGACGATGTACGCATCGAGAAGGTCGCGGGCCAGGGCTGTCTGCAATTGCTCGTGTATGTGCGTGAGAAGCCCACCATCAGCGAGATCAACTACAAAGGCCTGAATTCGATCACGGTCTCCGATGTGCTGGAGCGGCTGAAGAAGGAAAAGGTCGGCCTGACCGTCGAGAGCCAGTATGACGCAACGCGCATCAAGCGCGAAGAAGTTGTACTTCGCGAGATGCTCGGCGAGCACGGCCACCAGTTTGCGACGATCAAGACCGAAGTGAAGACCATCCCCCCGGCACGTGTCGCTCTGACCTTCATCGTGAAGGAAGGCCCGACCGTCAAGGTGGGGAAGATTGCGTTCACCGGGAACACTGCGCTGAACCACCGCCAGTTGGTCGCCTCGATGAGGAACCTGCGACCGATTGGCATTCCCCACTCGATCATCTTCGAAAACATCTTCCCTCGCACCTTTGACGCCAGCAAGCTGGACGAGGATGCGGAGCGTGTACGCCAGGCCTATCGCGATAAGGGCTACTTCAAGGCCATCACCGGCGAGCCGCAGACCAATGTACGCAACGCCGGCGGCATCAACCCCTTCACCTTGCATCCGTCGACTGGCAAGCGCGTCGATATCGTGATCCCCATCGAGGAAGGAGAGCGCTATCGTCTCGGTGGCATCACCTTCAGCGGCAACAAGGCCTATAGCAACTCGAAGGCTCTGCGAACACAGTTTCCCCTCAAAGATGGCGACTACTTCAGCGCAACGTTGTTCGCAAAAGGTCTGAAAAATCTGCAGAAGGCCTATGGCGAGGGCGGCTATATCAATATGGTGCCGAGCCCGATCCCGAGAACGGATGAGGCTAAGAAGTTGGTCTACCTCGACGTAGATATCGACGAAGGCAAGCAGTTCTATGTCTCGCGTATCGAATTTACGGGCAACACCCTTACCCGCGACCGGGTTATCCGCCGCGAGTTGATGGTGGAAGAGGGTCAGGTCTATAACAGTCGCCTGGTTGATCTGTCATTGCTGCGCCTGAACCAGCTGAACTACTTCGATGTGCTGAAGAGCGATCAGGACGTGGAGACACGCCAGAATGCAGACTCAGGCACGGTCGATCTGCTGATCAAACTGCACGAGAAGGGTAAGAATTCGATCGGTATCAATGGCGGCGTGAGCGGTTTATCTGGCTCGTTCCTGGGCTTGAATTACGAGACCAACAACTTCCTTGGCCTGGGTGAGACTCTAAGCGTGAACGCCAATATCGGCGATCTCTCGCGCAACCTGAGCTTCGGATTTAACGAGCCGTACCTGCGCAACAAGCCGGTATCACTAGGCCTCCAGATCTATACCCGCAAGACGGACTTCAACCCGGCAAAGAGCTACGCCGTGACCAGTGGTCAGAGCACGAACCTGACCAATGCGGAGCAGTCACTGCTGAACAACTACAACGAGTCCAGCACAGGCCTGACGATCTCCACCAGTGAAGCGCTGCGTAAGCTCTTCCGGCGGACGGGTGTAGCGCGAATCAGTTTGTCCTACTCCCTCTCGCGGTCCGGCGTCACGACGTTCAACCAGAACACGCTGAGTGTCTTCCAGACCCTAGCGTTCCGGTCGGGCATCGCTGGTGCGAACCAGTTGAACGGCATCATTACATCGACGCTGACACCTAGTTTCAGCTTTTCCACCCTGGATCGCGCGATCGGGCCGCACTCCGGCAAGGATCTCAGCATTGCGTTCCAGTTGGCGGGCGTGGGCGGTAATACAAAGTTCTACTCGCCCGTAGCCACATGGCGTCAGTTCTTCCCGATGAAGGGGTTGAAACTCAATCGTGAGGGCCACAATGTACTCGGCTATCGTGTCCAGGTGGCGAACATTGCGGGCTACGGCGGCCAGGTGGCCCCACCGTTCTCGCGACTCTACAGTGGTGGTGAAAATGATCTGCGCGGCTTCGACATTCGTGCGATCTCACCCTACACCTTCCTTCCCACCAAGGTGATGTTCAACCTTACGAATCCGGATGGCTCGACCGTTCCGCGCGATCCCAGCAACCCGACGCTCGGCAACGTGCAGATTCCCATTCCGGTTTATCGTCTCGCACCCATCGGCGGCGACACGTCCATCACATCCAACCTGGAATATCGCTTCCCGATCATGAACCAGGTGACGTTCGCGTTCTTCTCTGACTTCGGTCTGACATTCAACGCCGAGCCCACCCAATTGCGTCAAAGCCCAGAAGGCATCTCGACCCTTAACAGCCCACTCTACGGCTGCCCTCAGGTAGTCAATGGAAACTGCCTCGGCGGCTACCAGTTGCCGCCCTTCTCGATCTATCTACAGAATGTGCCGCACACCAACTATGTGCCACGCATGTCGGACGGTGCGTATCTTCAGGTCACTCTGCCGATCATCAACGCTCCGTTCATCATCTACTACGCCTACAACCCACTTCGCCTCTACCGCGATCTACCCCAGCAGCTCATTGCCCCGAGCGGTCAAAGTTGCTCGGGTACGGCAATCAACTGCTTCAAGAACTTCTTCCCGTTCGCTACCTCTCCGGCAGCGGCGGCCTATACCTATCAACAGGCGCTGCAATATTACGGAGCGGATTACATCCTGCGCGAGCCGCGTAAGACGTTCCGTCTAACGGTGAGCACGTCCTTCTAACCGCAACGACATCAACGAAGGATGTAGCAAAAAGCTCGGGTATCAGCGAAGATGATCTTCACTGACACCCGAGCTTTTTTGCGCCCGTTAGAACGAAGAGGAACCCTCGCCAGCGCCGGGGGCCATGTGGTTAAGAATCTGCTGTACGAAGATGATGTGAATATGAACGCGTTTGGCAACGTCAGGTAGAAACTCCGCGACCAGCGGACCGATGGGGTCCGTAGCAAACCCGGCAATCACACGCTTTGCCGTGGACGGGGCATTGGTACCAATGTCCGGCACATAGAGATTCGAAATCTCGGCACTTAGAGGATAGTTAATCAACGTGGCGTAGTTAGGCATCAGCGAACCATCATCATGCTGCGAGACGAGAGTGTGGATCAGCGCGTGCTTAATGCGACGCGAGACAGATGCCTGGGGCATGCGGTGATAGCGCGGGTCTTCGTGGGTCAGGCTTGGGATAAGAAATGTTCCGGTGAACTCAATTTGAATATCCTCCGCCAGACTGTATCCACTTTCCCTGCCCCACCCGGCAAAGCCCGGGCCATAGTAAGAGTGCGCGTTGCTTGCGACTGTGATTGCTGAGAAAAAGCCAATGGTCATCAGGTTGAAAGGATCCGTCACATCCCGGGTGGCGAGGACTCCCTTCTGCCGGACCGATAGAGGGGTGACGAAGCCCGTGTCAACGATAAACTGAAGAGGGTCGGCACAGGAAGACTGCGTCGAGGGCGTGAAGATGATGGGGAACCGCCTCCTCTGCTTGGACTTTGGACAGGGCGGGAGGGTGGCAGAAGGCAGTGCCACCTGTAGTGGAACAGTCGTAGTTGGAGTCGGCTTCGTGCCCTGCGATTCGCTTAAGCTGGTGCTCTGCTGCTCGAATGGTTGAGGCGTTAGGGCCGTTGAATTTTTCGCTTCAATCAGCAATGCACTGGGGGCATCCGGCAGCGGATATGTGAGCGATTGCCCCTCCACTCGAACCGACAGAAAGAGGAAGAAATAACTTGTAGCGATGAGGGCTCGAGCGCCACTTGTCCATGGAGCTCGTGGTGTCCTGCCCTTACCCTGCAGTTTCAGATCGTGCATACCGAAACTCATCTCCACATACCGCCAAAGGATTCACGAGGTAGAACGTTCCTCTTAACCATGGCATGTCTCTCTTGCAGAGGACCACTCTCAATGGTTCGAGTGGTAGCCCGCCCGCTTGCTCCCATACTACCCGGCACCGGAACTTCGACTGAATAAGACGCAAAGATCACCGTGGGCAACTGTAGAGATTTACCTCCAATGAATTGGACGAATGGCTCCACCACACAGTGAACATGATTGTGGACGTTTAGATCGATTGCGGAGTTGCAGTACCTGCTACGCGCCGCATTTGTTGAAGCTCTTCGAACCACGACCCGATGGATCGCGCTGCAGACCCAATCTGCGCACGGGGCCAAAAGTCGACAGCGCAGGCTGTTGTGCTTACTCGTCTTGGCAATCGCCACTTGCTGTGGGGCTAACAGTGGAGTCATTCGCTCTCTCATGGGTGCGATGGAACGCGCACTTGATAGGCGCACAGCTGCCACCAGGGACGAAGTTGCTACCCAGTAAGGACGCAGTCTTGAAGGAGATGGTTGTTTCTGTTCGGCCTTCCCATGACACCGTAAAGTGCGGACTCTGAAAGATACAAGCACTTTGCGACTTTGAACTTGCGCATGAAGACATCTAAGAACGAGTTACCAGCTAGGCACACAACCTGTGATCAAACGTTGACGCGGGGTCAACAGCATTCAATCATAGAGATTGGCATTTCAGCATCTCGGAGATTGAATCTTCGGCGAAAGGGGTCTGCTGATGCACTCCAATGCACGCGAACCAGCGCACAGCATGACCAACGCTCAACATGGCCGCTTACGTCTTCCCTCTCGTGGCCGCCAAGCGGGGGCGCTGATGACGGCTACGGCCCTGATGTTCTTATCCACCGGATGCCATCATCACAAGCAGCAGGCGTATGCTCCCCCACCCCCTCCATTGAGTAGTCATCCATCGCATCGAAACAGCGAGTCCAATCAGGATAGCGCGTCAGCCCAGAGGCCTCCGCGCGGTCCTATTGCCGAGCCCAAAGGCAAGCCCATCCTGGTAGAAACCGGGATGGCAAGTTGGTATGGGCCGAGCGGCCACCGCTCTGCGGACGGTTCTGCCTATGACGGCAAGAGCATGACGGCCGCCCACAAGACTCTGCCGCTAGGCACAATTGCGCGTGTCACCAACCTGGTCAACGGTGAGTCTGTGATGGTGCGTATCACAGACCGCGGTCCGTTTGCTCATGGCCGCGTGCTCGATCTTTCAGAGAGTGCGGCCAAGGAAATTGGTCTCTATCGCATGGGCGTGGCGAAGGTAAAGATCGAGGCTTATGGCACGGGCAACGTGACGTCTGGCAGTCTGCAGCCGAGTTCCGCAGGTAAGTGGTGCGTGCAAACAGGAGCTTTCAAGAGCCAGCAGGATGCGCTTGATCTCAAAACTGCCTTGATGAAGCGCTACGCCGGGTCGCGCGTTATCGAGTTTGCCGGGGCCACCGGATATTGGGTGCGCATCGACCCAGCGCAACATGACCATGCGGACGCAGCTGCGATCAAGGAGTGGATCGGAAACCCTGACCCACAAGCTGTGCCGTATCTCGTTCGCCTGGATTAGACCTTCACTGGACTTGTAACTAGGCGTTAGCTACTTCACAGTTGCCGACGGTGGCGCGTAATAAGGCAACTTCTGTTGCGTCTCGTTGGCGCGCTTCACTGTGATGTCGGCGAAGAGCAGTTCGGGGGCGATCGTTGTCTCTGGGATAGGACCAATCGTCTGGGCAACGTACGGCTTGCCGCCAGCGGCGACGATCCCGCTCCGGATAGCGCGCTGGTCAAGCTCGTCGAAGATTGCACCTCTAACCAACGTTCGCTTACCATCCGGTGAGACACGATAGAGGAGTCGCGGCAAGAGTTCGCCGCCGAGTGTCTCTACTTCATACACGTCACGTCCTTGTTGCTTCGCATAGGCCACCAGTTTTGCATGCAACGCAGCAGGCGAAATTGGTTCGGCAGACTTTACGATAAGGACGCCCGCATGCGAGTGAGCAGCTTGCCCCAGTGCAGCGCGTCCATGACCATTGGAATTTGGAAAATCCTTAACCGGCTCGCGGCCAATCAGATAGTTGATCAGCTTTCCATGATCGACAATCTCAACCGGCGCAACGGGCACACCCTCGTCGTCGACCTTGTACGCCCCGAGTAGCTCTTGACCCTCGAAGCTGCGTAGCGTCGGGTCGTCCACCACAGAGAGAAAGGGCGGCAGCACTGGAGTCTTGAAGCTCGACTGGTATATGCCCTGCGTCCGGGCAGAGGTTCCGATGTCCGGACGATCAGCTTCGATATTGGGCACGAAGAGCCGATTAAAAACATCCGCAGAAGCATCGCCGGAGAAGAGCACAGGGCCGTGGTAATCCTCCGAGCCAACGACCGGAGCGTTGCGCAATTCGTTGAAGCTGATCAGGTCTTCGATCGTGCGCTTCCGCAGCGCAGCCTCGCTCTCCAGGCCCGTGGCACTCACAGCAATCGAACCATTGCTGCGTGCAAGCTCCATACCGTCGGGAGCTTGCCCGGTCACATTAATCACATCCGTATACCCTGTGTAGCCATGCCGTAACACCGTACCTTCCGTATTGACCGTGTAACGATTGACAGCGATGGCACTCAGGCTCGCGGAACTATACTCCACTGCGTCCGCAAAGCTGCGAACCTCCGGCGCACTTGCATAGAGACCGCTGGCCTCGACTAGGCGATGCTTCCAATCATCGCGGTCGAAATCCAGCGTGACGAGTGGCTCGATCAGCGTGACAGGCTTAGTCGGCGAGAAGTCGTTAGCCGTAGGCGCACTCTGAAAATTCTTGAGTGCAGCCTGCTTTGCGGCATAGGCCCGCAGTGCGTTCTTGTAGGCCTCGTCGGTCGCAGACCAGAGCGCGAACTTCATTGCAGCGGGATCGTCGTCCCTTGGCGCGAGCGCTAGCGATCCATCGCCACGAGCAGAGCTGGAGTCCGACGTGTCACTCCCAATGCGCAGCTCGACACGTACGACGCGCTGGCGATTTTCACTCTCCTTAGTGAGCGCGCCATAGTTGGCCACCGCATCATAGCTGCGAATGTCTTCAAGCCGATACTCGATGAAGTAGGGCCGAAGCATACCTGGAAGAACCAGTTGGGCCTGCTCGCGGGCAAGCTCCTGCTGCATCGCGGTGAGGATCGGATCAGAAGGCTGCGCTGTTTGCGCAAAAGCAAACGAACACAGCGCAGGAATCAGGAGGAACCCATGTTTACGCATTAGCGACCATCCTTCGGAGTCGGAGACATAGCCGGCTTTTCATCCAGAGGGGGTGGCTCGACGATCGGTGGCCGCGCTGTTCCCTGCGCTTGCCGTTGCGTCTCAATGGACGAGACGAGCATTGCCGGTGCCACGGCACTCACCGGAACAGTTCCCGACTCAGCACCACATAATCCGTTGAAAATATCCTGACGATCACCAGTCGCAACAATATTATTCAGCGCTGCTTGCGGCGTACCAACGATCGACACGCCGCGCACCAGTTCATCCGGACGACCATCGACGTACACGCGATACACCACCAGGGGAATCACCTGGAAGGCCTGTGGCGAACGGCGGGTAGTCACTGCGAAGCCCGAGCTGATGTCCTCAAAATAAAGGCCATACGCTTTGCCTTGCTTCCTCGCCTCTGCCTTCAGCATCTCTCGGAGTTGCGCATCGGAGACGGTCTTTGTGGACGTAACGATAAGGTTGCCCTGGCGGCCGGTAGGCATCTTGCCACTCTCGGCGCGGCCATGGCCGTTGGATTGAGCGAAGCTCGCGACCGGCAGTCGCGACATCAGGAATGTCTTGAGCACACCATCGTCGACGAGTTGAACGCGCCTCGCGGGCTGGCCTTCATCGTCGAAAAGATAGTGACCGCTCAAAGGATATCCGTTGAAATTAGTGAGGGTTGGATCATCTGCAACAGAAAGGAAGCTCGGCAGAATTGGCTTCCCAAGCAGCTTCGTAAACGTCTGCCCTTCTTCATCGCCACGCTGGCGTTGGCCTTCGAGCCGGTGTCCAAGGACCTCATGAAAAAACACAGCAGCCGCACGGCCAGAGAGAATCGCCGGGCCGCTATAGGGTTCGGTAACTGGAGCGATGCGCAGTTCGTCAAGGTTTTTTGCCATAGCCACTGTTTCCGCAAGAACCTTTTCCTGCGCGGGCAAATTTCCAGTCGAATCCGCCTCAAAGGTCTCGTCGCGGAATAAGTCCATGCCGTCAGCGGCACGCGTGCGAGCAACCACGATCAAGCGTGCCGCCTGGTTCGGCGCTGCCACCTTTGTCCCATCGCTGGAGACAAAATAGTCGGTCTCATGGGATGCCTGCAATGCCGCCATATCATAGAAAATATGCGGATACGCTCTGAAGATGCCTGAGATCTCACGCAGTCGCGACTCCCACGCAACGCGGTCGACCGTCAGCGCCGGCTCCGCTGGGAGGATAGTGTCTTCCGGCTTCTCCGCAGAAAAATCGGCAGAAGAATCCTCCTCCTTGGCGCGAACCTGCTGCTCTGTCTTCACCTTCTCCAGAGCGTCGAGAGCCTTACCATAACCGCGGTTAGTCGCGAACCAGAGCGATCGCTCAATGGCCGTGCGATCATCCGAAAGCGGCAAAGGTAGCGTCGTGAGGGCGCTCGTACGATGCGCATCGTGCGTGTTGTCGAGCAGCGGCGACCCCAGCCGTACCTGCACATCAGCCGTACGGGAGTGAGCAACGTTCGAACTGGTGATCGCTCCGTACTGCGCATTGATGCTGACGCTCTCCGCATCCGCAACCGAGTAGCTCAGGAAGTACGGCCTTTGCACCGTCAGCGCTGTACTTCCCCTATCGCCGGAGGAGTTGACGGGCTTGATCGCCTTGCCGAGTTCGTCCATCGCTCGATGAAGCTCAGCCTCCATTGCCTGCATTACTACAGGCTCCTGCCCAATAGCCGCAGGGTTCGGATCTGGATTTGCTCTATCCGCGGGTGCCGCAGCATTTGCCGTCACCGTCGCGGCTAAAGCGAGAGCGATGGATCGCAGCCTGATACCAAGAAAACGCGAAGGTGATAAGGACGATGGTTCGATACGGGGCGAATCAGAGATGATCAAAGGCAAGCCAGCTTCCGGGGACACAGCATGTCGTCCATCGAGTGTATCGAATGTCACCCTTCGCTGGCTCCTGGTGACTACCACTCTTTTCCTGCAAAATGTACTTGCTGCTTTCAAGCCACAGGCGCACACTCAAAGCATCACAAATCAGTACCTTGCGAAGGAAACAATGAGCCTGCGTCGATTTGCCCCAGCTATAGCCCTTGGTCTCCTTCTACCGTGTAGCGTGATCGCGCATGCCGCCGAGACGCCCGCCGAACATGCAGCCAACGTCTATGCCACACAAGAACTGGCGGCCGCTCCGCTGCACGGCAACCTGCCCGACTACTCGCTGTCCCCTGAAGATCTCGCCAAATCGCAGCACCTCAAAGCCGTGCATGTCACCATGCACTTCGTGGATGAGGCCTGGAGCATCGTGAGCCTCCTCTTGCTTCTCTCGCTTGGCGTCATCGCATGGATGCGCGACAAGGCAATCCAGGTCAGCAGCAATCGATGGACCCAGGGGTACGTCTTCCTCTTGCTCTATCTGATCGCGGGCTTCCTCCTCAGCCTTCCGCTAGACCTCTACTCGCAGCATCTTTCGCTCAAATACGGCCTCTCCGTGCAGAGTTGGGCAAGCTGGTTTGGCGATCAGGCGAAGGCCTTCGCCCTCACCTGGGGCATTGGCGGCGTGCTGCTCATGTTGCTGTTTTGGATCATTCGTAAACTCCCTCGTAGCTGGTGGCTGGTCTTCTGGGGAGTGTCGATTCCCATCGTGCTCTTTGGCATCTTTGCCGCACCCTATATCGAGCCGCTCTTCTTCCACTACGAGCCGCTCCAGAAGACCAACCCCGCACTCGTCGCACAACTGGAACAGGTCGTCGAGAAGGGCCATATGAATATCCCTCCCGAGCGCATGTTCCTGATGAAAGCCAGCGCCAAACTGACCACGCTTAACGCCGACGTCGAAGGCTTTGGCGCCTCCAAACGGGTCGTCGTTTGGGACACCACCATCGCCAAAATGAGACCCGATGAGATCGTTTTCGTCTTCGGCCATGAGTCAGGCCACTATGTTCTGAACCACATCGTGCTGGGGGTCTTGTTCACGATCTTCCTTCTGCTGGTGTCGCTCTACGCGGGATACGTCTTCGTGCAATGGGCCATCGGGAAGTTCGGCAGCCGCTGGGGAGTTCCCTCACAGAGCGATTGGGCGGCGCTTGCAGTGTTGCTCCTCGCCTTCTCTCTCTTCGGAGCCCTGCTCGAGCCCATCGAAAACGCATTCAGTCGCCACGACGAGCACGCCGCCGACGTCTACGGTCAGGAGGCCATCCACGGTCTCGTAGCAAACCCGCAGGCCACAGCCAAAGAAGCCTTTGATGTGCTCGGTAAAACTTCATTTGCCGATCCCAATCCAAGCCTTCTCTATGAATTCTGGACCTACAGCCATCCCTCCATCGGCCGCCGCGCCGCTTTCGCTAAGGCCTACGACCCGTGGGCTCCCGGGATGGAGCCTAAGTACTTTAAGAAGTAGACAGCAAACAACGGAGGGTAGACAGTAGAGAAGGCCCGCTATTCGGGCTAATAACCCTTTACTGGCTACTCTCGAATGCCTACTGTTTCCGATTGTCTCTTCTGTAAGATCGCCTCCGGTGCGATCCCTGTCACGCGCCTCTACGAAGACGAGCAGATACTCGCCTTCCCGGATATTCACCCGCAGGCGCCCGTCCACATTCTGGTCATCCCCAGGCAGCACTTCGCCTCGCTAGCGCACACCGCGCCTGGGGACGCAGGTCTCCTCGGACAACTACTGACGGCAACGACTGAAATCGCGCGTCAGCAAAATCTTGCCAATGGCTACCGGTTGGTCATCAACACGGGTAGCGACGGCGGCCAGACCGTCGAACACCTCCATGTCCACCTGTTAGGCCGAAGACGCATGGGCTGGCCGCCGGGCTGACGTTACCAGAGTTTTCCTCTAAGTAACCCATTCTGAACGGTTCTTAACACTTCAAGTAGGGGTTGAGGAGGGGGTAACTACCTCGGTCCCTCCTTTTGCTTGCACCGCTTTTGGCCCTCAGGAGTCATTTCAGCCCCCCAGAGCGTCCAATGGGTGTTGACCGTACCGGGCCACCGATGAGGCTGATCATAGTAAGGTTTTGCGCTAGTCTGTGTGTGCTTGCAATGTGGTTCGTGATGTCACGATGGAGGCGAAGAAGCATGGCAACAACACTCAGGGAGCCCCTGCCGGCACCCGTTCAGGACATCGATGCACCCACTAGCCCCTCGGGTGCAGGGCACCACCAGACCGCAGTCTTTGCCGGAGGCTGTTTTTGGGGCGTCCAATCGGTATTTCAGCGCGTGAAGGGCGTCGTCCAGACAACGGTGGGCTACTCCGGCGGAGCAGCCGAGACGGCCAATTACCGCGCCGTCTGCGGCGAAGATACGGGCCATGCGGAGGCCATCGAGATTGTCTACGACCCGGCCGTTGTCAGCTACGGTACGTTATTGCGAGTCTTCTTCTCCGTGGTACATGATCCAACACAGTTGAATCGCCAGGGAGCCGACATCGGTACCAGTTATCGCTCGGCAATCTTTTACGGCAACGACCAGCAGCGAGAAGCAGCCGCGGCCTACGTGAAGCAGCTCGACGATGCGCACGTCTTTGCCAAGCCAATCGTGACGCAAATTGTTCCACTCGAGTCGTTCTATCGCGGTGAGGAGTACCACCAAGATTACGCCATCAAGAACCCTCATAATCCCTATATCCAGGTGTGCGACATCCCGAAGATTGCAACGCTTGGCCAGCAGTTTCCGGAGCTATTTCAGGACTACGGACGGTAAGCAAAGCGTAAGTGTCTTCGACCGACCACCCGCTTTATCGTTATGAGCGTCTAAGAACTCATGCTCCCACTGGAAGGTTATCGGTCTATGCTTGCTCGGTTCACGGTACGAAATGGAACGTCCGGCTGATGGAAATCCATCGATTGCGTGAAGCTGTCCTTCATAACGAACGTCCGTTTGTTCTCGTGGCACTGCTCGCGACCGCAGGGCTTACATTCGGGCTGCAGGCTCGTGCGCAAAGCCCGGCGCAGACTCCGGTTACTCCCGACCAGGCGGCTGCCCAGCACCAACCGGCGAAGCAGACCGGCAAGACTCCGGATGCCGACAGCAAGCCATCCGCAGAGCAACCAACCTCGGCCGCGAAACCCGCAAGCGCCGGTGAGCAATCGGCGAGCACCTCGCGGCTCAGCCTCGGTCCGATTGCTCCCTCAACGCCTCCAACGGACCTACCCAAAGGTCGCCCGGTCATCGGACTTGCACTGGGCGGCGGTGGTGCTGAGGCCATGAGCGAAATTGGCTTGCTCCAGTGGTTCGAAGAGCACCGGATTCCGGTCGACGTGATCGCCGGAACCAGCATGGGCTCGATCATCGCCGCGCTCTACTCCACAGGCCACACCCCTCAGCAGATGAAAGACATCATGTCGGAAGACTCCATCAATTCCGTCTTTCGCATCACCCAGGCTTACAGCGCGCAGAACTTTCGCCGCCGTGAAGACAGCCGCGATATACCAAACGCCATCACGATCGGCCTCAAGCACGGAGCATCGTTTCGGAACAGTCTTCTCACCGACACAGGCCTGAATGAGTTACTCGATAAAGAGTTTTTGCGCTACAACGATCAGACCGACTTTAATGATCTGCCGATTCCCTTCCGCTGCAAAGCAACCGACCTTAACGACGCGAAGTCCGTCACCTTCGCGCGAGGTTCCCTGCAGGATGCCGTGCGAGCCTCGGCATCCATCCCCGGAGTCTTCCGTCCGTTCGAGTTAGATGGACACCAGTACGTCGACGGCGCAATCCTCGAGAACCTTCCCACGCCCGACGTCAAGGCGATGCACGCCGACATCATCCTCGCCGTAAGCCTCCAGCTCCAACCCGTGGGAAAGGGCGATCTGGACTCCATCCTCGGTGTACTGCAGCGCGCGTTTGCTGTTGGCATTGAGAATGATGAGGCACGCGACCGCAAGCTGGCAACCCTTGTGATCTCGCCCAACGTCGACGGCTTCACCGCAGCCGATTATCTAAAGACCGTGCAACTGGCCGAGCGCGGTTACGCAGCAGCTGAGGCAAACAAGGCAGAGTTGCTGAAGTATTCGCTAAGTGAAACCGAGTGGCAGAGATATCTTCAGCACCGCGAAGCCAGGCAACTGGGCCCGCCGGGCAATGTTCTGCGAGTTAAAGTGGAGGCACCCAACAAGTCCGTCGAGGCCGAAACCGAACGCATCTTTGCGCCACTGGTGAATCAACCGGTGGACACTAATCGAGTAGAAAAGCTGCTCTCGCAACTGCGCAGCGATGGTCGCTACAATGCCGACTACGCCGTCGGCTATGACAAGACGGAACCTCGGCGACCGATCCTTCTGATTACGGTAGCCGATAAACAGACCGGCCCACCCTTCCTCAAGTTCGGATTCAATGTAGCGGCGCAGAGTGGCGGCGTCACTCGTGCAACGGTCAACACGATTCTTCTCGACCAGGATTTCGGCGGATACGGTTCTGAGCTTCGCACCAAAGTCGACTTCGGATTTTTCACGCGACTGGAAAGCGAGTACTACCGCAAACTGAGTATCCACGGACTCTTTGTCGCACCGCGCGCAGGCATCACGCGCACCCCTTATTACATCTACAGCGGCAACTCACGTTTGTCCGAGCGGCTGGCACAGTTCTACGGCGGTGGCGCAGACCTCGGCTGGGGCGACGGCAGCACCCAGGAAGTCCGCGCCGGCTGGCAGTATGAAAATGTGCGCTGGTCCACCACCACGGGCTCCGATGGCCTGCCAGATTATCGCAACCCGGCCCAGACCGCGCGCGTCCAGTACATTTACGATTCGCAGGACCGCGCCCTGGTTCCTCAGTTCGGTGTTCGCTCTGTGACTGATGTTGGCTATCTCTATGCGACACCGGGCAGCCCCAGCACACCCCAGATCTTCAGTCAGATTCAGTTCGCCCACACCTTCGCGCGTAAGAACATCATGCTGATGAATATGGAAGGCGGCACGATGCTGAACCGCAATGTCGCGCAGCCCTTCCGCTTCACGCTTGGGGGGCCGCTGCGGCTGAGCGCGAGTTCCATCGACCAGTACCGCGGCACGGACTACTTCCTGATTACGCCCGGCTACATGCGCAGGATCAAGTCTCTGCCCGCGCCACTGGGCAATAGCCTGTACGTCGCTGGCGCATTCGAGGCTGGACAGATGCGCTCGCCTGATGGAGCCACCATCACGCGCGAGGACGTTTACTTTGGGGTGCTCGCTGAAACGCCTCTAGGCGTAGTCTCGATTGGCCCCTCGATCGGCAACGGGGACGAACGCAAGCTCGTCTTCACTATCGGCAAGCTTTTCTAGAACCTTCGGCAATGGCAGCTGCACCCGCTATCATCCACATATGACACCCCGTGATCAGATCTACTTCGACACCGCCCGGGTGCTCGACGGTGGTATGGCTTCCGAACTCGAATTCCTCGGAGCGGATATCAGCGGGCCACTCTGGTCGGCAGATGTTCTCGAAGAGTCGACTAAGAACGTGATCGCCGTCCACCGCGCCTATGTCACCGCAGGTGCGGACGTACTCCTAACCGCCAGCTATCAGGTCTCGCGACGTGGCTATGCTGAGTTTGGCCTCGATGCAACGCCCGCAGACCGGGCTTTGCTGCGCGCTGTGGAGCTCGCTGCGGCGGCACGCGCCGAGTTTCCAGCACGAAACATCCTCATCGCCGCAGCGCTCGGCCCTATGGAGCAGCCCTGCACAACGGAACTGAGTACCACGGCAACTACGAGTGCTCCTACGCTACGCTCGTTGCGTTTCATCTCGAACGCATCGCGGTCCTAGCAGCGTCCGAAGCCGATCTACTCGCCTTCGAGACGCTGCCTTCGCTTGAGGAAGCGCGAGCCGTTGGCGAGGCCCTCGCGTCATATCCCGATGTCGTCGCGCAGTTCACCTTCAATTGTCCTGACGAGCGTGCCGCAGCCTTGCAGGTGGCTCACGGCGAATCCCTGCGAGAGTACGCTGCCTTTGCCGCCAGTCTTCCGCAAACCGTCGCCACCAGCATCAACTGCACTCAACCTGTGTGGATATCCGCGCTCATCCGCGAGTTGCGCCAGGCATCCAGCAAGCCCATCGTCGTCTACCCCAACTCCGGCGAAGGCTGGGATGCCGAAGCGCGTTGCTGGACTGGAACCAGCGACCCTACCGCATACGGCCAACTCGCACGAGCGTGGTTCAACTCCGGCGCACAACTTGTCGGCGGTTGCTGCCGGACTCGTCCCAGCCACATCCGTGAAGTCACGGAGATCGCACCATAGTCTTACCGCCCTGTGCTCAAGCGTAGCGCCAGCCGTTCTGGCAATTGGGCCGTACGGATCGCCGCCTGCGCTGCTGCGACATCATACGGAGTGCGAAAGAACGTCACCTTCTCAATCAAATCTTCATAAATCGCAAACGACGCTCGCCAGTCGCCATCCCGCGGCTGCCCCACTGCACCCGGATTGATAAGATGCCGCGACCCCGGAGGAACGTCGAGCGTCACCTGTTCCGTGGCGTCACCGCCGAGTGCAGCATAGACCGGACGATCCTCCGCCCAGTCATGCTCTCTCTGCGAAAAACCGCCCTGCACATGAGTGTGACCGAAGAAAGTGATCTCTGTCTCCATCCGCTGCAGCGGCGTCCAGGCGTCACGCATCGAAGCGATGTACTGGTCCTCATGCAATGGCGATCCATGTGCACACATAGCGCGAGCGCTGGCGCGAATTGGTCCCATCGGCATTGCGCGCAGCCACTCCCGGTTATCTGGTCGCAGATGCAGCCGTGTCCAAGCCGCTGCCTGCGCGGCAACAGGATTGAAGCCCTGCGAACTCGTCAGACCACAACACACGCGGTCATGGTTGCCGCGTACATGAATTGTGGCCAGCGGCCGCAACAGGTCGATCACCTCGTTCGGCCTCGCTCCATATCCCACCATGTCGCCCAGGTTCCATATCTGATCGAAGCCCCCGCCTGCGTGGCTCTTCGCAACCGCAAGAACCTCCTCGAGCGCGTGCAGATTTCCGTGAATGTCCGATACAACGAGCGCACGCATAAACTGCCAGCCTGAAATGTATTAGATCCCCGAACGCACTATGGTAGCAAGAGGGAGTTCGCGGGAGGTTGTCATTGTCGGCGCCGAGGCCAGCAGGCTGCGCGTATACGCATGTTGCGGTCGCGTGAGCACCTGCACTACGCTGCCCTGCTCAACGATTTCCCCATGTCGCATCACCGCGATTCTGTCCGCCACCTGCGCCACCACCGCCAGGTCGTGCGAGATGAACAGCATCGAAAGATTGTGCTCGATCTTCAACTGCCGGAGCAGCAAGAGAATCTGTGCCTGTACGGTGACATCCAGAGCCGTCGTCGGCTCGTCGGCTATCAGCAGGCGCGGCTTGTTGATCAGCGCCATCGCAATTACGATCCGTTGTCGTTGGCCGCCGGAGAACTGATGAGGATAGTCGTCTATCCGGCGCTCCGGGGCCGGCAGCGCAACGTCTCGCATCGCAGCTAGGACCCGTTCACGGACCTCACTCCTTGACATATGCGGAACGTGCGCCAGCAGCGCCTCGGCAATCTGCCGCCCTATCTTCATCACTGGATTCAGCGCCGTCATGGGCTCTTGAAAGATCATCGCCATCGATCGTCCGCGGTGCCTCCGCATCGCCTCTTCGGGCAGAGTCGCCAGATCGTCCGCGACACCATCCTCGCGCTTGAGGATCATGCTGCCATGTACCTCCGCACTCTCGGGAAGCAGCCGTAGCAACGCGAGTGAAGTCACGGACTTCCCCGATCCCGACTCACCAACCAGCCCCAGTGTCTCTCCCAGCGCAATATCAAACGACACACCGCGCACTGCCTCTTGTCGCGAAAACGAAATCCGCAGGTCCCTCACCGACAGCACCGGCTTCGTATCGTTCTGTCCAATCAGGCTCACCCTCCGAGCATAGCGGATCGGCGCACTAGGCACCTCATCAAGGCACGACGTTGAACGTCCGCCAGGGACTGATCTTCATCTCTCCATGAGCGCCAACGCTCCACACCCGCCAGCGATATCGCGCCGCATCGCTGGCGAACTGTGCGATGACATGCGTCTGCAATCGAGGATTTCGGTCCTGCACCAGGTACAGTCGTGCATCCGACCACGAGCCGCTGCTGGCCTTCTGCCACTCCACCACCTGCAGACCAGCGCCGCCGTTGTTGTCCCACACCAACTCCGGCTGAGGCATACGCGTAGCGCCCTCCAGCGGCGTGGCCAGCGAGACACCCTTTACACCCGAGTGCTGCTCCGCTGCCGACGTCGGACTGGTCTCCATCAGCGTCTCCAGCACATTCGTCTGCTCGAACTGCGGCAGATTCAGCGACATCTGCAGCACTTTCCAGCGGCTATCTTTTGTTATTCGTAAGACCACCAACGGATGTGCAACACCAAACACACTGTTCGATGTCGCCACCACCCGCAGCGCAACCGCCGCAAGACTTCCGTTGGTCGATGCACGCTCTACCTCGACGCGAAACGATGCATCCTCCGCGACCGTATTTCCTGTCGTCGCGAGCATCTTGCGCACCCCCTGCGACAAGTTTCCGGCCATCGCAGAATCGGCTTCATCCCCTATAGATTCGCCATTGAGTAAATGCCTCATCGCACTCGTCGCAACCGCCGCGGCTGCTCGCTCTTTGCTGGTAAGCGCGCTCTGCACACAGCCTGGACATTCCTTGCCAAGCTCGCTCATCCAGAGCGCAAAGGCGCGGGCCGCCTGCATATGCGGTGCGTGAGAAAGGATCGTAACCTGCTCCATCTGCGGTTCGTTCTCCGTCACGCCATTCTGATAGAAGCTTGCCGGCCGCAGCATCGCCAGCCCATACGTCCCCTGCATGTCGCTCCACCACGAAGGGGGCAGCGTCCCCAGCAGCACATCCGGATAGGCCGCCGTGCCTTGGGCAGACGTCAACTTATCCGCTAACTGATCCGGATCGATCTCGGTGAACGCTACGTCCAGCTCCGGAAAGGCCCTTCGCATCCTGTCCATGAACCGCTGAGCCAGCGCAGTGACTACAGGCTTCGAGCCAGCCTTCCCTGTATCGGTCGTAGTGCTCGCCGACTCGCCCAGACTGCTCGGATCCTCGCCATGGTTACTCGCTGCCGTTCCAAAACTGCCCGTCGTGTGGCCGACATTGCTGCTCGCCGTTCCATAGCTGCCTGACGGCGTGCCGTAGCTCCCCTCCGACTGCCCAAAGCTCCCCGCGTCCTGCTGCTGGTAACCCAACCCATTCGGCGTAGCAGTTGGCGCGTCCTCGCTTCCCTCCGAGTGCGGAGCACGAATCGTCGAACTCCCAGCATCCACCCCATAGCTCGAAGAGCTCTGTCCATAGGTGCTTGAATTCTGGCCAAAGCTCCCCGTCGTCTTCTCCTGGTATGTGGATGGAGGAGCATCATGCAGCGCAAAGATCGCATCGAGGTTAGACTTCGGTGGGCGATTCGGCGTAACCACAAGCCACACAACCAGCGGGCCTTGCCGCAACGCCGCCAGCGACTCTGCAGCGTCACCCTCCTGCGCCTGGCACGCGGTCACGCAGGCCAGCAGCGTTGCCGACAACATCCTCGCCGTACCGCGCCTGCTCATCGCCATGCCTAAACTCCCAACGACTTCAGTCTAGTCCGATGCGACATTGGACGGCACCGCCGCACAAACGTCGCTCGATAGCGCGTCCGCGCCCCACCGGCGCTCATCTAACCTTTATGGCCCACGCGCTTCGCCTCTCCGTGCTCGACCAGTCACCCGTCCCCGCAGGCTCAACACCTTCGCAAGCGCTCGCCAACTCGCTCGATCTCGCCCGCCACGTCGACTACCTCGGCTACACCCGCCTCTGGTACTCCGAGCACCACGCCATGGACCTGCTCGCCTGCACCGCGCCAGAGATCCTCATCGCCCGCGCCGCAGCCGAGACCACTCGCATCCTGGTTGGCTCCGGCGGCATCATGCTTCCCCACTACTCCGCGTTCAAGATCGCCGAAGTCTTTCGCACGCTACACGCCATATTTCCCAACCGCATCGATCTCGGAATCGGCCGAGCCCCCGGTGGCGGTCAACTCGAGGCCTTCGCCCTCCGCCGCGACCGCAAGGCCCCCATTCCCGACGACTTCCCGCAGCAACTAGCCGAACTCCGCGCCTTCCTCCACCCCGAACGCTTCCCCGACCTCCTCGGCCCAAACCACCCTTTCGCCCGCATCCGCGTCGCTCCAAACGCTCCCGGGGCCCCTGATGTCTGGCTCCTCGGCTCATCGATGTGGTCAGCCGTGACCGCCGCGCAACAAGGCCTGCCCTACGCCTTCGCCCACTTCTTCTCTCCAGTCCAAACCCGGCGCGCTATCGAGTACTATCAGGCCAACTTCCAACCAAGCCCCGACCGCGCCTCCCCCGAGGCCACCCTCGCCATTGGTGTCATCTGCGCCGACACCGATGCCGAGGCTCAGCACCTCCACTCCTCCGTCCGCCTCCTCCAGCGCCGCATCCGCATGGACGACCGCCGCCCCGTAGCCACACCCGACGACGCCCTCCGCGAGCTAGAGGCCCTTCCCACTGCCCCCAACCCGCTCATCCCCTTCACCGCCGGCAGCTTTGACGCTCCCGAAGACAATGAGTGGCCCACCTACTTCGTCGGAACTCCCGACCGCGTAGCCTCCCAGCTCCGCAACCTCGCCGCTGAACTCCACCTCAGCGAGATCATCATCAACACCATCACCCACTCCCACGAAGCCCGCAAACGCAGCTACTCCCTCCTCGCCGATGCCATCGGTCTGGAGACCTGCCGCACCGAAGCCAACGCAGTCTCCTCGTGAGCCTTACGGTCTGCCCTCCCTGAGCACGCTGCCAGGGCTCCGCGGGAAAGCGAGCAAATCGATTCACCGTTCGACATGGTCTCCGCACCCGTAACCCAACTTTCTCCTGCAAGTAGAGTCATCCGGTAGGATGACATCTGAATGGAAACCCGCAGGCTTCTAACTCGATTCGGCATGACTCTTGCTCTTCTCGGTCTGTTCGCCGCCGGCGGTGGAGCGGCATACAACTCCCTGTGTATTGGTCATGACCGTCGTATAGCCGGCTTTCCCGGCAAGCTATACGACATAGACGGCTACTCCATGCACCTGTACTGCACAGGGAACGGTTCGCCAACGGTCGTGCTGAGTTCAGGTCTGGGCGATGACTTCACTAGCTGGGCGAAGGTGCAGCCTGTGCTCTCGCGGCAGACGAGAGTTTGCTCGTACGACCGTGCCGGTTTTGGCTGGAGCGAATCGCGGCCTGGTGTTCAGGATGCCAATGCCATCTCCTCTCAACTTCACCAGTTGATGGATGCTGCCGGTGTTCAGCGCCCCTTCGTGCTCGTAGGTCACTCCATCTCAGGAATCTATCTGCGGTCGTACGCAGCGCATTATCCTGGCGACCTGGCCGGGCTTGTTTTCGTAGATGGCGCTACTCCGCTTCAGGATGATCGCATCCCTAAGGAACTTGTAAAGATTCAGGTGGACCAGCGCCATGAGATGCCATGGCAGAAGCTGCTTATGACGCTAGGCTGGTATCGACTACAAGGAGACTGCACCTCCGTCCCGGTGGGCTTTGAGGCCTACGGCGCATGGATTAAAGCGGATTCGTGCATTCCGTCGCAGATGGACGCGATAGAAAGCGAACTCGATGCTGAGCGGGCCTCGGGAGAGGAGACGGTCCACGCAGGACCGTTTGGCAACCTTCCGGTCCTGATCCTTTCGCGCGATCCAAACGTTCTCCCACCGAACTGGCCAGCACCCGTTGCGAAAGCCAACTCCCTGGTCTGGAATGAGATGCAGGAGGAAGAGAAGAACCTTTCCACCCAAAACAAACGCATCATCGCTAAGGGCAGCGACCACTACCTTCAGAACGATAGGCCTGATCTGGTGAATCGGGAGATCGTCTCCCTTGTGGATCTGATTAGAACTCATCAGACCTTCCAGGCCAATGGGTCCACAACCGAAGAGTAGGCTCGGAAATACACCTGATTCGTTCTAAATATTCACACAGAGTCCACACGCCTACACAATCTTTACCAGCGGCCTCGTAGCCCATACCCCCGCAGGAATAAACTTAACTCAGCAATGATTCGCGAAGTGGACATCCTCATCGTCGGGGCAGGACCGGCGGGCTGCGCCGCGGCCTACGACCTGGCCCAGTCGGGCAAGCACGTCATCCTGCTCGACAAGCGCAACTTCCCGCGCCCCAAAGCCTGCGCGTGCGGCCTCACCCGCAAGACCCTCAAAGCCCTCCGCTACTCCGTCGACCCTGTTATCGAGCGAGTCTGCCACGAGATCGTCCTCCAACAATCCACCGAACCCGCCGACTCCCAGCCGCGCGCGTCCGAAGTTCGAGTCAAGACCCGCAACCCCATCTGCGCCATGGCCGTGCGCGAGCACTTCGATAACTTCTGCCTTCAGCAGACACTCCTCTCCGCGCGCCAGGGTGGCAGCATCGAGCTCCGCAAGATCGACCACATCTCCGCTCTCCGCGAACTCCCTGACCACATCGAACTCGACATAGCCACCCCCCACGGTACCGAAACCCTCCGCGCGCCAATCCTCATTGGCGCCGACGGCTCCAACGGCCAGACCCGCCGCCTGCAGTGTCACCACAGCCGCGGAACCCAAATCTCGCCGTCCGTGCAGGACTCCGCCCAGGAGGACGGCTTCGCGCTTGAAGCCACCGTGCCCTACACCCGGCTCCCCGCTACCCTTCCCGGCGGAGCCTCTCCCCACGATCTCGTCTTCGACTTCGCGCCGCTCCCCGGAGGCTACGGCTGGCTCTTCCCCAAAGCCGACCACATCAACATCGGCGTCGGGGCCTTCGCCCCCAGTTCTGCTGCACCCTCTTCACAAAAGCTCTCGCCGTCCGCGCAGGACTCCCCACAGGACCTGAAACAAGTTACCCGAGCCCTCCTCCTCGACTATGCGCAGCAGAAACTCGGCATCACCACCCTCGACCACATCACCGGCCAGCAACTCGGCATGGGAGGCCACAACTACATCCCGCAAGGCCGCGTCCTGCTCGTCGGCGACGCCGCTGGCCTCGTCGACCCACTTACCGGCGAAGGCATTCATTCCGCCGTCGTCAGCGGTCAGGCCGCAGCAGCCGCGATCCTTGAGTGCGACCTGAACGGTCAACCCAACGACGTCGCCGACGCCTACGCCCATCACCTCAGCCCATTGCAGAAGACCCTGACCTTCTCCCGCCGCGCCGCCCGCGCCTTCTACGCCCAACCCGAACGCGGCTTCAAGGCCATGCGCTATCCCTTCATGCGCTCCCTCATCCTTAAAACCTACGCCGACGGCCTACCCCACACCAACCTCATCGCGGCACTAGCCAAACTCACCACCTAGCCTCGCCCTTGCTATCTCTAGTGTCTGCTCTACTCAAACCTCGGCAGATGCTCCACATCCCCAGCAGGCACTGGCTCGAGGGGCCCGCCGGCTTTCACCCACGCCTTCATCCCACCTCGAATCACCTTGGTCGAGCAGTTCTCCTGCTCCAGCATCTTCGCCACGCGCACGCTCGTCGCCTCGCGCGCGCACGAACAGTAAAGATAGATCTCGCACTCCGGCTGCATAAACTCCCGCAACGCATCCAGTTCTTCCTTCAACCGGCTCGGCTCCACGCGGATTGAATTTTTAATGCGCTGCATACCCGGGTCGTAGTAGCCATGCGATCGCACATCAGCGATGATCAGCAACCGGTCATGCGTAGACGTTCGCATCCTCTCGTAGAGATCAGCAGCGGTGATCTTCTCGATCGACGAAAACCGCGTATCGCGCAGAGAACTCGCTACCAGCCACAAAATATAGAGCACGACGATAGCGCCCATGGTCGCCGCCGTTGCATGACCAACACGCTGAACCCATCGCACCACATCGCGAAGGAACGGGGCGAACAGGAACCCGGTCAAGCTCCATCCTGCGGTATAAAACAGAACACCGCAGCCATCGAGTGTAAGGAACCGTCGCAGTCGCATGTTGAGACTGCCCGCCAGAGCAGCCGCGACCGTAGCCAGGCCGGGCACAAACTTAGCAATCAGCAGCGTCTTCGGCCCGCGCTTATAAAACGATCTTGCCGAGCCAAAAATGCACGCCTCTGGATTCAGGCTGAACTTGCAGATCCCCGTCAACAGCCACCATCCCGTATAGCGCCCGCCAAGATACATCAACGTATCGCCCGCCAGCGCCGATCCCCACGCGCATAGCATCACCAGGCCCAGATTCAGTGATCCGCCATGCGCCGCCGCGCCCGCCGTCAGCAGCACCACCGACACCGGCAGCGGCAATCCGCAACAAGTTACAAACAACGCAATTGACGTCACCGCATAGCCATGGTGCGCAACGATCTCCAGCAGGTTCATCGTCGTACATCTCCCATGGAACTCACCTATATTCTACGTAGCCGTTAGACTCTTGGATGCATTCACCGATTCCGGCGTCGCACCGCGCCAATTCAGAACTGCAACCGAACTCCCAATTCAATCTCGCGCTCGCGGCTGAGTCCGGTAGTCGACGAAGTCGGCGTCCCAAACGGGAGCGTTGTGGTCAACCCCTCCTTTGCAATTGCAGCAGCGTCCTGAAAAATCAAGGGTGTAGGCAAGCCGCTCGAGACTGGCTGCCCAACAAGCGCTGGTGTCCCAAACAAATACGCGCGCGTCTGGACACTACTAATATTCTGGGCATTCAGCAAATTGAAAGCTTCCGCAAACGCGTTCAGGTGCAGTCGTGAACTCACCTGAAACTCCCGCGCCATGCGCAGATCCACCCTGCCCTGCGGTGCCAATCGCAGCGTATTCCGCCCAATCGTCGGAAGATACGTTGCTCCTCCCGACGCGTTGATGGACTCACGTCCACCAATGAGATGTGGCCCGCCAAAGACCTTGTAGCTATAGGGCCTCCCACTGCCGCCGTCGCCAATCGCCGCAATGTGCCAGCCATTCAGTCCCACTTGCAGCGCCCTCGGGCCCCGGCTCAGACCGACGTCATATTCCAGGCTGCCCGCAAAGCGCTCCGGGAACTGCTGATTCGACAGCCCCTTGTCATAGCCATTATGAAATGGATCGAACTGCCCATCGTGCCCCGGTATAGCCGAGCTCTGCGGTGCGTAGTCGATAGACCGCGAGAATGTGTAGCTTCCATGGAACGCGAATGACCGCAGCACTGCCGGTCGCAGGCCGTTGACCCGAGCTTCCGCCGTAAACGCGTTATACGTAGCATTCGCATTCGAGACCAGTGCTGTCACCGCACCAAACTGCGAAATCGGACGTTCCCCATAAAGTGGGACCTGAAAGACCTGGCCACTGTGCAGCCCTGGATAGCCGTCGCCTCCCTGCAACACATAGCTCACCGTGCCCACCGATGGTGCAATATTGATGTCCGTGCTACCCGGCAACTGCGTCGCGAGCGCCATCGAGTACGTTGCTCGTACACTGGCTCGGCTACCCAGATCGCGCTCCATGGATAGTGTTGCTCGCTGCACCGCCGGCACCCGGTAATTGCTTGCAAACACCATCGCCGACGTAGTCTGTGCAACCGCCGACGGAGGTGCCGTGATGTAATCGCACGGATAGCCAAACCCCTGTTGCACCGCCGTCACCTGAGGACAAGCGGTGATCGTCGTCGGCCGTATTCGGATACGCGTCGTTGTCGTGTCCAGAGCCGTATCTGTCAGCGCCGCCCTCACCGTCGCACCGGGTATTCGGCTGAAGAAAACCCCGTATCCCAGGTGCATCGTAAACAAGGTACCGTTCTTCGGCGACCAACTCGCCGGCAACCCCCAGATCGTACGCGGAGACCATCCCGCCGATAGACGTGGTCCAACGTTGTTGCGATCCTCTGGAAACGTAGCCGTCGCTCCATGAATCGACTGCCCCAACGCCACAATATCCGCGTCCAACTGCAGATTTGCCGTCTGCGGAGTTGGCAGCAGCGTGTAGTCATAGCGCAGCCCCACCGTGACCATCAGGTTCCTTCGCACCTGCATCGCATCTTCGACGAAGGCAGCAATATTGTGCGTGACGAACTCCGTAGACGCATCCCCAAAGCTCTGCGTGAAGCTGCGAAAGCAAAAGTAGTGAACCGTCGCGCCAATGCTCGGGCAGCCTCCGTTCGGGTACGCATTCACGTTGAACGTATAGTCCGTGACCCAGTCGACCAGCCCACCCGCCTTCCCATTCGCAATCCCACTGTCATAGCTGAACGCTCCTTCGCGTCCACTTAGAGAGTCGATACGATCGTGAATGCGGCTCCAATCCCCGCCCATCATCACCAGGTGTCGCCCGAAGTGCATCTGCAACGTGTCGGCCAGCTCAAAACGCATCTCGTCAGGATAGGCGCTGTTGCCTCCATTCGCGCCGCGTACAAGACTGATCGGTGTCCCATACGAGAATCCATTGGGAGCAATCGACACCTGCGGAGCATAGCCTCCCGGCCCAATCGCTGGCTCCTGCGGCAACGGCGCATGCGGCATCTGGTAATTGAGGTCGTGCGCTAGTTGTGTTCGCACCTCATTGTTCACGCGTTGGCTGAACATATGCAGCCAGCGAGCACTGCCAACATCCACATGCACGAAGCTATCCCCGAGACTCCCCATTCCGCGCGCCACGACAGCACTCGACGCCTGACCCATCGCCGCGCCCAACGGCGAATCAAATCGGTTAGCCGAGTAGATCAATGTGAGCTGCTCCCGCCGCGCCGGCATCGCATCGATCCGCACCGACCCCTGCACCCGGTACTCATGACGCGACGTCGTCCCGGTCAGGCTATTCAGGTAGTTCAGAGCTGCATTCGTCGCCGTTCCGCTCACGCCCCTTGTTCCCAGCAGTCCCAACTGCATCGGCGATAGCGCAAAGAAGTTCGGCAACGCGGGGGTCGACACAAGCTTGTCGTTACGCAACTGCACTTCAAGCGACACGAACAGCGATAGCGGCACGCGTTCATACCTCATTGCCGAGCGGCCTACCTCCCTCCGCACCAAGGGCAGCCCCGCCGAACCACCAAACTGCAGTCTCGACGCCGCAGGCTTCACCGGAGCACTCGTTACAACACCATCTAAATAGTGCGTCTCGATCGAGAACGGATTGGTCGCAGCCCATGCGCTCTCACGCATGAGCAGAAACGCATTCCCATGCAGTTGCGAACTCGCCGCACGCGAAACCACCGCAAGGCCGCCCACCATGCCATATTGAGCAGAATAGTTCCGCGGCAGCATGCGGAAGTTGCGCACCGAGCTCTGGCCATAACTCGACCCCGATCTCGCCCCACCGGTCGCCGACCCTCGCGGCCCTGAGCGAAAGCTCTGCTGCCCTGACAGACCATCGATCGAGAGCGATCCCTGCGTCGCCGACAGCCCCGCGTAGCTCAGACCGCTGGCAGCCGCTCCATCGCCGCTGCTCACCGTACTCGCCGGATCATTCTCGTCCTCCCCCGAGCTATCGCCAGCCACGCTCGTCGTCGACGACTCATTTGCCTCCGAGTTCAGATCAGCCAAATCTTCCCACTGCCGCGATGGCACCGGAAACGCACCCAACTGGGCCTCGGTATCGAACGACGCCAGCGTCACCACCGGTCTCCCCCCAGACATCCCTCCGCGCGACGATTGCGGAGGCTCCAGGGTCAGCATCACCTCCGCCAGATCACCGCCCTCAAGGTCCAACGTCGTCACCACCGTTCCCCGATCCGGCAGCATCGACGTCGCCCGCAACTCATACTCCCCGGGGGGCAGTCGCAGGATGAGAAAGTTTCCTTCGTTGTCCGCTCGGATGTCCTGCTCAACCCCAAGGTCCGCTGACGTCACATGAATCGCTACGCTGCTAGCCCTACACGGATGCGGATAGGGCCCGCATACTGCAGTAATATGGCCACGAATCGCGCCGTCCACCGGCCCCTGTGCCATCACCACCGCGCTGCTCGCCAGCAGCATCCACAACAGCACTCCCACGATTACGCGGACACGCCTCCCCAAAGCAAGTATTGCCGGGAGTGAAGCGGGCGCGCCCGCAGCGTGGCGGAAACCTTGAGTCAACTGTCGAACCCCGCCCCGGGTAAGGCCGGAGCTCCTGAAGCGCAGTAGGAGTCACTGATTACGCGCGAAAAGGCCTAGCACCTTGAGCAGCGAAAATCGCGCAGTAAGTCTACTTAAGCGTAGCGAATAATTACGATTTTAGGAAATCCCAGCTCTGGCCCCTTTTGGGCATTCCTTGCAAAAAATGGGTGGTAGCCGAAGCCACCACCCACAGACGTACCGGATGCCCTGTTAGTAGACGATATGCAAGCCCATCGTGATCGCACGATTACCCCCGATCGTTCCCGTAACGGAGCCAAAGTTAGCGCCATTGTTCGGGCATCCAGGCGTGCTTGTTCCCGATCCAGGAACCGTATTGGCCGACGTACACAAGATCACGCCGTTCGCGTTCTGAGTGTTCAGCGGCAGCGTCGTCGGAATCGCAATCGACTTGCCAGACCCGGTATAGTACGGCTTCTGATCCAGGTTCGCCAAAGTCGACTGCTGGTCCGCCTGCAGCGGACTCGTAGCAACCTGCCCATAGTTCACATAAGCATTCGCACAGTTGTAGTAGTTGGCAGCGGAATTCGAGCAGGCAAAGGCCTGCCGGATCTGCGTCTGATCCTGCGGAACGTCCAGACTGGTTGTGTTAGTCAGGTTGAAGATGTTGAACTCATAGAGCACCGCAATCCTGTTGGTTGGATGGAACGTCTTCCGGATCGAGAGGTCCAGCCTCTTCTGCATGGCCTGGCGGAAGATGTTGCGCTGGTTACCCGGAGCGAAGTCCGTCTCGTAGATGTCGACGGGATCGCCCGGATTTCCCTGGGCTGCCGTGGGGACACCCTTGTTCCCGGGTGTGACGTAGTTGATCGCGATCTGACTTGGATCGATCGTCGGAATATACTCACCGCCAGGACCACGCATGTCTCCTGCATTCCCGGTCAGCGCCCCCGTCTTTGCAGCCTTAGGATCCTTGATCGGCAGCACAGGATTCATCAACGTCGGGAAGTTACCAAAGTACACGCTCCCCACCGCTCCGTAGAACTCGTATAGCGAATACGGTTGACCGCTTTGCAACACTCCAAGACCCGTTATGCTCCAGTCATTCGTCGCATACGCCAAAAGCGAATGCTCCTTGGCCGCGTTCGGCACCGTCACCTGGAAGTTCGCCGTCGTGATATGCGTGCGATCGAAGTCAGACGATGCATAGGACTGCCGAAGATTGTTCGGGTTGTTGCCGGTGAAGAACAGACCAATATCGGACTGCTCATCCAGCGCATGACCCCACGTGTAGCTCACGCCAGCCTGCACATGATGGGACATCCGCTTCTCCACATGAACCTGCAACGAATCATACGCGGATGTACCAACCGTCTTGAACATCGCGGCGTTCGGGCTATAACCGATGTACGGTGTGCGGAAATCCGTGTTACCAGCATCTTCACTATTCCAGGGTTCACTCGCAATCGGTGAAAAATCACCATACGCGTCGCCCGACGTGTTCTGGTTCAGCACCTCCAACCCGTACGTAGCGGTCTCTCCATAGATCGGATTGGTCGCGGTTGCAATGCCCGGCTCGTTGAACGGAATAGGAATTACCGAATGACGACCGCGGTTTCCGCTATAACCGATGGTGACCGCGATGTCGTTGGTGGGCTGCCATTGCAGGTTGAGCGCGAAGTTGATCGTATACGGCAATACGTTGTTCTTGTCGTATGCACCGAAGTTAAGGGCATAGGGGCAGTCCGTGTAGTTGGCCTGGTTGTCAGTACCACTACAGTTCTGCCCAAAGCCCGGGTTGTTCATGCCCGAATAGCCATACGATGCCTGCGGTCCAACGCCCAGCGTATTCTTCAGTGCCATCGTGATCGTCGATGGATCAGCGCTCGGCGCAATGTAGGTTCCTGTCGGCGGAGGAGCAAACACCCCCGAGGCTGAACCCAGCGGATCTGCCAGCGACTTGCCCGTACCCGTCACATAGCTAGCCAGTGGTGCAGACTCTGTCACACCAAACGGTCCGCCGTTGCCGCTGCCCGCAGGCTGCGACAGATAGGTGAACAACTCTCCCCGATCGTAGTAGATACCGGCGCCACCGTTGATCACGATCTTGTTGTTGTACCGCTTTGGCGAAAACGCAAAACCCACACGTGGCGAGATGCCCCACTGCCGTCCCGTCAGCGTCGAGTTTGTCGTTCCCGGCGTCGGATCGTACTTATTGTTGCCCGCAATCACGAAGCCAGAGTTGGTGACATTGAAGCCCGTCGCTACGGATCCGCTCACGCTGTACAGGCTCGGATCGAAGTTGAACATATTGCCATATTTCTCCGTGAGGCCGCCGTGGTAGTCGTACCGCACTCCCCCCGTGATGCTCAGGTTGGAGAGAGCCTGCCACTTGTCCTGCACATAACCAGCGATTTCGTTGGAGCGATAGTAGCGGTTCGCCAGGTTGCGAGGAGTATGGCCAGAAGTCGTGTCGATGGACTCCAGAACATTCGAACTCTGTGCCTTGTCTCCAAGGAAGCTCTCGAAGTTCTTGGTCTTGATCTGCGCAATCCCCTGCCGGTTATTTTCGATGTTCAACTGTGTGTAGCTGTAGCCGCCGCCAGCTACGATGGTGTGTTTCCCCAGCGAGAAGATTACGTTGGTCGAGGGATTAATGCGGTTTTGATAGTAGCCCAGATCGACGAAGGAACTATAAGGTCCAACCGTCAGTGAAGGAGACGACACATTATTGTTTGCGAACGCTCCGAGACTCAACCCAGGCAGCGTCCCCGGTTGATAACCGAAAAGTCCTGTCCCAATTCCATAGGTCGCTCCGAGGTTCGGATCGGCTGCCAGCGTCTGGGTAAAGAAGCTGTACGACCCCATCCGGTCAAAACCCAACCGCTGTTCCCAGTTGATCTTCGAACCGAACGTGATGGTGTTATCAATTGCAAATACCTGCGCTCCATTGTTTTGCGTCACAGGGAATCCACCTGTTTGCGAAAATCCATAGGGCTTATTCACCGGATCAGTCTGAAAGTAGTACTTAACTGAAAGCCGGTCGGCCGAGCTCACATCCCAATCCAGCCCAGCGTCCGCCTGATCCGCAATCAGTGAAGACGTTCCAATCAGCGTCACGTTCGGAACGCTATACGCATACGGCGACGAGTTCTGAGACGACGGAATCAGGTATTGCCCATTTGAGAGCTTTGCATTCAACAGTGCCTGAGCAATCGGCCCGATTGTTCCCGTAAACGGAGCGGCTCCCGGGCCTGCATAACTGTTCGCGGCTGCATCAATGCCCGCTACAGAACGATCATCCGTGAGGCCAACAGGCACATTCATCTGGGAAATGCCTGTTGCCTGATCGCTGTTGGAACGATGCTGGTACGCCAGGAAAAAGAACAGCTTGTCCTTGATAATTGGGCCGCCAAGCGTAGCGCCCGTCGTCCAGCGGCGCAAATAAGGATTTGCAAGGGACGCAGGGAAGGCACCGATACCCTGCTGTCCAAGCAGATACTCCTGCCTGAAGAAGAAGGGCGCTGCATTCATCGAGTTGTTGGCAAACGACCCAAAGACCTGCCCATGAAGAGTATTCGTACCGCTCGCTGTATTCGCATCGATCTGCGCTCCGCTGGTGGCTCCCTGCTGGGCGTCATACATCGAGGTGTTAACCCGTAACTCCTGCAGAAACTCTGGCGGAGGCGAAGGTAAGCTGTTACCGTTCGAGCCGAAGACGGACGTTCCCACTCCTGCCGCGCCGCCTACCGGTGCACTCTGTCCGATGTTGAATGCATAACGCTGTGAATTCGATCCGCTCGAACTCTTGCCGTTGAAGAGGTTCGTCGCATCCACGCCATTCACCTGAAACGTGTTCGACGTATCGCGCTGTCCATTCGCCCAGATCGGTTGATTACCCAGGCCCGAGTTTGAATCCAGATTGCTCAGCAACTCCGCGCTCACGCCGGGCGACAGCACCGCCAACTGCGTAAAACTGCCTGTCGCCAGCGGCGTCAGCAGAATCTGCTCCTTGTCGAGTGTGTAGCCATTGGTGTCATCGGTCGCATTCAGCAATGGATTCGCCGTCACCTCCACCGAGGTCGCAATCTGGCCAACCTTCAGAGTCATCGTCACCGTCTTGGCTTGCGCTTCCTGCACCTCGATGCCACTCAGCACAGCGGTATCGAAGCCTTCGTGCGTGGCTTGCACCTTATAAGTCCCGACCGGCAGATTGAAAATCTGGAAGAACCCATTCGACTGAGCCTTCGTGGTGCGCGTAATACCGATGCTGGCATCAGTCACGGTCACCGACGATCCCGGAACAGCAGCGCCGGACGCGTCCAGCACCGTTCCATTCAAGGATCCAAGGGTCTGCTGTGCGCCCACGATCGCGGCAGAGGCAAACATGGAAAGGAATAACACCAGTGTAAGAAATTTACGCATAGAACGGACTCTCCTGAAGGTTTAGCAATGGCGTTGGTACTCGGCGTCTGGGTGGGCCCAAAACTGGATCGACTCTTGTCTGAAAGACAGAACGAATCACCCCGAAGGGATGAGCGTACTGCTCTGGAAAACAAGTACAAGGTCTGTGAATACTATGACTGTACAGTATGTCGTGACGATTAATCGAAACACTGCCATTTAATTGCTGTTTATGGCGTCAAATCGGCTATGGAATTGGAATCCGGGCGATGACCGAGGCCATCACCCGGAGCACAAATTCACCCTCCAAGCGTTACGGTGGAGGCAATCAGAACGGCTAGAACTCCAGACGCGCCTGAATCTGAATCTCGCGCGGGGTATAGAGAAATCCTGAGTCGTTGGCCGTGGAATGCGACCCAAACCCAACTCCCCTCGCCGTGCTCGGCAAATACGTCAACGTGCTCGCCCCTGCGCTTGTCGACATATACGTATAGGCCGCCTGATTGATATCCGATGTGCTGAAGTTTTCATGGTTCGCAACGTTATACATGTCCGCATTCAGCTGCAGGTTGTACCGGTTGCGAAACGTGAACTGCTTCTGCAGTCGCAGATCGTCCACGATCGGACGAGGCACTTGGTACGTATTCAGTCCAATCACCGGAATATATTTGACGCCCGGAACACCATTCCACGTTCCGCTATTCAACGCTGCACTCGAGTTGTACCCAGCATTGATCGTAGCCGAATACGGCAGGCCGTTCTGCATCTGGAACGTGTCGTTAAGGCTCCAACCGTTCGTCAGGTACTTCACCGCCTTACCCGTCTGTAGATTAGGGAATGTGTAAAGCACATAGGCCACAAAGCGATTACCCACGTTGAATTGCGACGTTCCATAATTCTGTCGCGCTGCGGCGTACGGATTCAGCCAGCTATTGATGCTCGTTCCTGATTGCGCATTCTGATTGAAGTCCAGCGCATGGCTCCACGTATAGTTCGCATCAAACTGCAATCCGTGGATCGAACGATTCTGAATATCAAACACCAGCCCGTTGTAATTCGAGTTGATGTTGCTGATCACCTCGGTGATGTTCGTAAAGTTCGGGTTGATGTAGCCCGTGGGATACGCACATGTAGCGCTGGCTGTGCACGTCCCAAATGTCGGTACGACATAGTGCGATCCCACCGCAAGCGGCCCCGTCGATCCTGCTTTCGGAGCTCCGATTGTGATCGTCGACATAGCTTGCGGCGGCGCCAGGTTCGTATCCAGGAAATTCGGCAACTCCCGCCCAAGCGCTCCAATATAGCTAAGCTGCATCACCGTGCCTTTGCCCAGTTGCTGCTGCACCTGCAAGTCGAACTCATTCACCTCAGGATTTTGCAAATTGGGTGCAAGATAGAACGACGAAGGCTTATTCGCACCGCCTCCTGCTACAGGATTCGGAAATGTTGGCGCGTTGCTTGCCGTAGGCTTCGTGCTCGCAATCGCAAACTGTCCATTCGGGCTCCCGGAACCGAACTGCGCCGTGCCCACAGTCCCATTCAGAATTCGGCCGTAGTACATACCAACGCCGCCGCGCAGAACCGTCTGCCCGTTGCCATACACGTCCATCGAAAACCCGATGCGAGGTCCGATATTATTCTTGTCGCTCGGAGCATTGGTCAGCCCTGCATAGGGAACAAATGAACCCGTTGCCGCAGTCAGGTTCGCCGGGGGAGCAGGCAGAGCCTCAACATCGTACCGCACGCCAAGCTCCAGCGTAAGCCGGGGATTCACCTTCCAGTTGTCTTGAACAAATCCTGCATAGTCCATCGTCGCCAAGGCAAACTCCGAAGCGCCATAGTCCTGCGTCACCGACGTATAGCAATTGGTCGTCCCCACTCCCGACCCAACCGTCGTCGAGCAAGTCCCAGGCCCACCCTTCGAATGCAGATCCGAAAGATAGTTCACGATGTTGCTATACGTGTATTCTCCAAAATAATTCGGCGTCTGACGAACCAGATCGTTGTTATGCAGCAAGTCGAAGCCCATCCGAATACTGTGGTTCCCGACGTTGTAATACAAAATGTCGTCCACCTGCCACTTCCACTCCTCCGGCAGCGCGGGACGATACGAGTAATACGGGGACCCAAGAAAGAAACCATTACTGCCAGCATTCAAATTGATGAACGGGATCGTTCCACCTGGGCCATTCGCCGGAGCACCCGCCACCTTTTGTCCCGGCGCAACCAGGTTGTTCAGCGTATACGCGCTGTAGGGCTGCTGACCTTCATCGTCCAACTCACGGCTATATTGATACAGCACTTCGTTACTGATGTGGCTGCTCACCAGGCTCGTCAACTTCGCCACGCCATAGTCCAACTTCACAAAGTCCGTTCCAAACGCATCCACCGCATACGTAGCACTGGTATTGGTCTGCACGTCACCCGGAGCATCCCAGCGCAGACGGTGATACAGGAAGCTCACCCGCTCTTTGCTATTGATCTGCCAGTCCAGCTTCGGCGTATTAATCTCCTGATATCCCGCGCGTGGCACGGTGCCCAAATCCGTAAGCAGGCTCGCAACGCCAGCGTTGTATGCCGCCACACCGGCTGCATAACTCGCCAGTCCCTCACGCGCCGCCAGGGTACAAACCTGCGCATCCAGCGCAACGTGCGCCTCGCCCGTGGCAACGGCCACGCCGGTCGTAAGATTGCAGCTCGTCACCGTAGTATCCGGCTGCTCCAGAAAGCTACCCACCGTGCTGCCGTTTGACGCACCATAGCTCTTCGCCTTCGCAATCGCCGGGTTGATATGGTCTAGCTGGTCATACGTGTAATACCAGAACAGCTTGTCCTTCAGCAGAGCTCCCCCCGCGGAAAATCCATAGATCTTGCGAAGGTCTTTCGGCTTCAGAGGAGTTCCCGCGGGGCTCACCGACCCCGGATCAAACGCTCCCAACCCGCGATCCAAATCATTGAAAAACGCCTCACCATGCAGCGTATTCGTTCCACTCTTCGTCACCGAGTTGATCACGCCACCCGCCGCGCGACCATACTCCGCCGAGTACACGCCCGTGTTCACCTCAAACTCCTGCACCGCATTCGACGACGTCGAATACCCCTCACGCGTCCGTCCGCGTTCTTCAGAAAAATACGCCTGGTTATCATCCGCGCCGTCGATCTCCACGTTGTTCATCAGCGTGCTCATACCGCGAACGCTGATCAACCCAAACCCGCTCGCATCCGCGACCACGCCCGGCGTCGTCAGCGCCAGGGCAGACCACCGCCGGTTCTGCACCGGAATATTGTCAATCGCCGCGCGTGGCAAGGTCGCTGACATATCCGGGCTCTCAAAATTCAGCACAGCCGAATCCGCCGACACCACCACCTGCTGCTCCGATGTCCCCACCTTCAGGTGCGGCTCCACCGTCGTCAACTGGCCCACCTGCACCACCACCGGGCTAGCCGAGTACTCCCCAAATCCCGTCGCCACCACCGTCACGGTGTAATTGCCCGGCTCCACCAGCGGAGCCTTGAAGTACCCGCTGCTGTCCGCCGTCAGATGCTGTTCGGCGTTGGTCCCATTATTGCGAATCGTGATCGTCGCACTGGGCACTACCGCGCTGGTTACGTCTTCCACCGTCCCGGCAATCGCGCCCTGGGTCGACGACTGCGCCGATGCCGCAGCCACGCCAACGCTCAACAACGCTGCCGCTAGCAGTCGCTCGAGTTTCTTATTCATCATCTGGTTCTCCTGAAGTTTTGCAACGGGTGGTAGCCGAACGCTTACCGTTCGGACGTCCCTGAGCTGCTTGCGACTCTTGTCTGGCCACAGACTCCCACATTCTCGTGAATGTGGGATGACATAAGTTCCAGTACCAGGCCTGCTTAGCAGCGCAATAAAACAGTTTTTAGAAATCACTATCATTGTACTCCGCTGCGATGCACATGGGCATCAAGCGTCTCCATAGAACACACCTGAACCACCCGCTTTAGGTTCCTCGCAACCCTTCCATTACACTGGTAGTTGCGATGTTTATTGATGAAGCACGAATTCGTATCAAGGCTGGCGACGGCGGCAATGGCTGCATGGCCTTCCGCCGCGAAAAATTCGTCCCCCGCGGAGGTCCCTCCGGCGGAGACGGCGGCCACGGCGGCGACATCCTCATGGCCAGCTCCCTCTCCCACAACACCCTCGTTCACTTCCGCTTCAACCCTGAGTGGAAGTCCCAGCGAGGTGGCCATGGCCTCGGCTCCAACATGTCCGGCTATGCCGGCGAGCACACCCTCCTCAAAGTCCCCGTCGGGACCCTCCTCTACGACGACGACACCGGAGAGCTCATCCACGATTTCTCCCGCCCCAACGAAGAGATCGTCATCGCCCGCGGAGGTCGAGGTGGCCGCGGCAACCAGCACTTCGCTACCTCCACCCACCAGGCCCCTCGCGAGCACGAACTAGGCCGTCCCGGCGAAGCCAAAAACTATCGTCTGGAACTGCGCCTGCTCGCCGACGCCGGCCTCGTTGGATTTCCCAACGTCGGCAAATCCACGCTCATCTCGCGTCTCTCCGCCGCCAAACCCAAGATCGCCAACTACGCCTTCACAACCCTCGAGCCCAACCTCGGAGTCGTCCAGATCGGCGACGCACCCTACGAACGAAGCTTCACCGTAGCCGATATGCCTGGCCTCATCGAAGGTGCCCATCTCGGCGCCGGCCTCGGCGTTCAGTTCCTGAAACACATCGAGCGCACCAGCGTCCTCGTCCACCTCGTCGATGTCTCAGATTCTGCCATTACCGCTGAGAGCGCCGAGGGAGAAACTTCCGACCCCGTCCACAACTACAACGTCATCACCGCCGAACTCAAATCTTTCGACCCCACCCTCGCCGCCAAACCCACCCTACTCGTTGCCGCTAAGATCGACGTCGCCAATCCCGACAAACTCAAGAAGCTCACCGCCTTCGCCAAGCGAAAAAAACTTCCGCTCTACGCCATCTCCGCCGTCACTGGCGAAGGTATCGAGAAGCTCAAGTTCGCGCTCGCCGACGCGGTCGAACTCCACCGCACCATCGACCTCACCGCTCCACCCGACACCTCATCCGCAGTCTCCAAGCCAGCCAAGCGTAAACCCCACTACCCCCCTCCCGCACCAAACGCCAGAGGCCGCGCCTAGCGTCACGCACCGAGATCGGGTCCTTCGCCTTCCGGCGGAGGACCCGTTTCTGCGTGGAGAGCCGCACTCGCTCCATTCAATTTGCGGGCAAATCCCCGCGTGTCACAGACCCTTAATGTTCCCGTAACCCCCCGTATATCTCGCTCGGAGAACCTATCGCAAAGCGACCCGACGATTTCTCTCGACAACGGAGCACATCTCCCCACCCCAGAGACCGGCAACGGACAAGTACTGTAGCCACAAACGTCGCGTCGCTTCTTCATTAGGAGGCTCTTCGATGTTTAAACGTCTTGCTCTATTGGTCTGCCTGGTCGCACCCGTCTTCGTCGTCCATGCCCAGTCCAATACCGGAATCAAGGGAACCATAACCGATAGCACCGGCGCCGTAGTCGCTGGCGCCAATGTCACGGCGACCGACACCACTTCAAAAGCCTCAGGACACGCGACCACCAATGCCTCGGGCGAGTATTCCATCCTCGCCCTCAAGCCCGGCACCTACACCGTCGTCATCGCCAAAGATGGCTTCCAGTCTGTCACCGACGCAGCCGTCACCGTCACCACCGGACAACTCGCCGCGCAGAACGCCTCTCTTCCCACGGCCTCCGTCGCTGCATCGATCACGGTAAACGGCGGTATTCCCGGCGCCACAGAGCAGCCTCTTCAGGAAGACGTCTTCGAGTCCAACCAGCAACTCCGCGTCCTCGACCGTAAACAGATCGAAGCCGCTGGCCCCGTCGCCGGCGCCGCACAGATCATCGCGGAAACCCCCGGTGCCAACGTCACCGGCTACGGCAACACCGGTGCTACCAAGTACACGGTCGGCCTCAACGGAGTCAGCCAGGGATGGGGTGGCTACGGCGGCTATACCGGTGGCGGCGCGCTTGCCATCACCTTCGATGGCGTCCCCCTCGCCGACCCCGCCACCAGCCTCTGGCAGTCTCCCACCATCCCCGAGCAATTCATGATCCAAAACGCCGTCGTCACCTACGGCCCCGGCGACCCTGACTCCCGCTGGTGGAACAACATCGGTGGCATGGTCGAGTTCACTCCCGTCCAGCCCTCCGCGCATCCCCACGCAGACATCTCCGCCACCTACGGCAGCTTCAATCAGAAAGACTTCTCCGCCAACCTCACCAGCGGCGTCTACCATGGCTGGTCGGCCATCTTCGCAGGCGGTGTCGGTAGCGGTAACGACTTTCGTATCGCCCCAGACGGCTTCCAGAACCCCGGCAAAGACATGGCCTTCTTCGGTAAGACCATCAAGAACTACCAAAAGAGCACCTTCGAGCTCGGCATGTACTATGCCCGCGGCGCAGGCTTCCGCTCCCAGGTCATCCCCGTCGTAGCCAACCCACTCATCACCGTCGATGGCCAGCCCGGCAGCCAGCAGTACAGCCAGCAGACCTCCGGCTACTACAGCACTCTCCCCTACGCGAGCTATGAGAAGTACGACACCAACGCAGATGGCCTCATCTACGCCCGCGAGCACCTCGACCTCGATCCTACCTTTACCCTCGAAAACCTCACCTGGTTCAACCACATCCGTCGCTCCCACGAGCGCCACAATGACGTCTACTCGCAGGGCCCCCAGCAGTACGAGTTCAACCAGCCCCACACCGACACCGTTGGCGAAAAGCTCCTCCTAACCAAGCGTGTGCCGATGAACACCTTCACCTTCGGCGGCTACTTCATCCATGCTTTCTACAACACCCGCAACAACTTCTATAACCCTGCCAACGGGGGTGCCCATAACATCGCCAACATCGGCGGCAAAGTCCGCTCCGGCGACTTCAACCAGGACAACTTCGCCCTCACCTTCCAGGACCTCTTCCGCGTCGGCACCCGCTTCACCCTCACCCCCGGCATACGCTACGTAGGCTTCTCCACCGGCTATGCCAACGTTGCGGGACAGGACTACCCCACCGTTGCCGGAGGAATCCTCTCCACCCGCATGTGCCCCACTCTCCAGAGCGCCACCCCCGGCAACATCAAGGACCAGGGCTCTAACTGTGGTGGCCTGGAAAACCGCTCAGGCATCGAACCCAGCGTCAATACGACTGTCCTCACCTTCCCCTGGCTGCAGCTCTTCGGTGGCTTCACCGAAGCCCTGCGCAATCCCCAGGTTGGCGGCGGCGGCGGCCTCTTCCAAAGTGTCGACCCCTCCACCTACCACCTCTCACGCAACGAATACGCACAGGGTGGCTTCAAGATCCATCACGAAGGCACCGGCATGTTGAACTCCATGCTCATCACCGGCACCTTCTACCACCAGCATTGGGCATCCCAGGAAATCGATACCACCCTCGCCAACGGCGACACCGTCTCCGCCAACGGCACCTCGAAGTATCAAGGCTTCAATGGCTCCTTCGACGATGATCCCATCGCCAACCTTCATCTCTTCGCCAACTTCAACGTCGAGACCGCCATCTACACCAGCTACACCACCGTCGTTCCCAACGGTGCCTCGCAACCCGCGCAGAACTTCAACGGCCTGCACGTCCCCTACGTTCCCTCTAACACCTTCAACGCCGGTGCCTTCTACGACGTCAAGGTCTCGCACGACCTCCATCTGCGCCCCATGCTCACCTTCCAACACACTGGAGCGCAGTACATCTTCAACAACAATGGCGTCGATTCTGCCGGTAACCAGTTCCCCCAGCCTAGCAACCAGCAGATGTCGTCCTATAACACCCTCAACCTCGGTGTAAAAGCTCCCTACAAGTTCCTTGAGCTCAGCTTCAACGCCCTCAACGTCCTCAACAGCAAATACAACATCTACGAGTTCACCTCGTCGGGCGGATACTATGGCACCGCTGGACAGGATGCTCCGCTCAGCCAGCAAGCGGGCTACATCCTGGCCTATCCCGGCGCTCCTATCAGCGTCTACGGACAGATCATCGCTCACTTCTGACCTCCGCAATCACAACCAGACCGTAAACATGCAGGGCACGGACAACCATCCGTGCCCTGCATGCTTTAACTGACCCGTGCACGTAGCACCACGCAGCGATAATCCGCTATGATTTCATCCCATATCGAGGTTACTCATGCGTTCTGCTCTTCGTTGCATCCTGGCCTTCTTCGCCTTGACTCCGCTGCTACTCGCGCAAACCCAACCCACCGCTAAACTCGCGGCAACTCCGCCCATGGGCTGGAACTCCTGGAACTGGTTTGCCGGAAAAGTAACCGACCAGGATATCCGCCAGGCAGCCGACCTCATGGTCTCCTCCGGCATGCGCGACGCTGGCTATATCTACGTAAACATCGACGACACCTGGGAAGGCCAACGCGATGCCAACGGTGTGCTCCACACCAACGAAAAATTTCCCGACATGAAGGCACTCGCCGACTACGTACACAGCAAAGGCCTCAAGCTCGGCATCTACAGTTCCCCCGGCGACAAGACCTGCGCCCGCTATGAAGGCAGCCTCGGCCACGAACAGCAGGACGCCGACCTCTACGCCTCCTGGGGCATCGACTACCTCAAATACGATCTCTGCGGCCTCCGCAGGAAGATGGCCCAGGACGCTCCCGGCGACAGCCTCAAGCAGGACGAAATCATGCGAGCCGCCTACGAGAAGATGCACCAGGCCATCCTCAAAACCGGACGCCCCATGCTCTACAGCCTCTGCCAGTACGGCTTTGACGCCGTCTGGCAATGGGGCCCCGAGGTCGGCGCCAACATGTGGCGCACCACGGAAGACATCAACCCAACCTTCGACCGCATCAGTGAACTCGGACGCGAACAAGCTGGCCTCGCCAGGTACGCAGGCCCCGGTCACTGGAACGATCCAGACATGCTCGAAGTAGGCAACGGCAAGCTCACCCTCGACGAAGACCGCACCCACATGGGCATGTGGGCCATGCTCGCCGCACCGCTCCTCGCAGGCAACAACCTGTCGCAACTCACGCCCGACGTAACGTCCATCCTCACCAATCGTGACGTCATCGCCATCGATCAGGACCCTCTCGGCAAGCAAGCCAACCGCGTCTTCGCAGAGGGCCCCATCGAAATCTGGTCACGTCCCTTAGCCAATGGCGACGTAGCAATCGCCATCTTCAACTTCGGTGAAGATGAAAACTTCCTGCGCGGCATCAGCCTCCACCTCAAGGAAGCCGGAGCAGCCAACGGATGGAAGGCGCACGATGTCTGGGCAGGAAAAGATCTCGGCAAAATCAAGGACGACTACAAGTTCTCCCTGCCCCGCCACGCCTCACTACTCCTACGCCTATCCCACTAATCGGCCGGTTCGTTGCCCAACAACAGAAGCGTAGTGATTTCCCTAATCACTACGCTTCGCCCGAAACTTATTCGCCGTCGCAAACTCATCTCGCAGTTCCGGAGTCCGCAGATTCTCGCGCACATGTGCCAGCCGCTGCTCCAGCGCCGCCACCGTCGCCGCAATCGCCTCCGTATTCGTCATCGCCACATCCCTCCACATGCTGTACGGACTCGCTCCCAACCGCGTAGTCTCCCGCAGCGCCCGTCCCCCAATCGCCTGCACCGCGGCCATCCCCTCCGCATCCCCCGCGAACTTATCCTCCAATAGCGCGGCCAGCGCAGTCGAAACCATCTGCGGCAGATGCGACACCCACGCACACATCTCATCATGCCGCTCCGGCCCAAGATCGAGAACCTCTGCTCCACAAGCAGCAATCAGTGCGCGCCACCGCTGTTCCAATATCGATGACTCTGCATCGATCGGCGTAAACAACCATGTCGCACCGTCGAACAGCGTCGCCTGTGCCAGCGCAGCTCCACCCGACTCCTTGCCCGCCATCGGATGTCCCGGCAAAAACCGCGCCGTCCCCTCCCGGTTATAGAGCGTCTTACCAAGCGCCGCGATCTCCTGCTTCGTACTGCCAACATCAGTCAACAACTGCCGCTCGTTCAGCACCGGAGCAAGCCTCTGCATCCAGTCCAAAATCGGCAGCACCGGCGTCGCCAGCACATACACATCCGCAAGGTCCGGCTCCATCAATCGTCCAGGCGTGAGCGCTTCATCAATCGCACCCATCTCGAGCGCCGTCGCAAGCTCCGCAGCATTCGTATCCCACCCAAGAATCAGCCCGCCCTGCAGATCATCCAGCGCCTTCAGAGCGAGCCCCAGCGAGGCACCAATCAAACCCGTGCCAATAATCGCAACGCGCCTGATCATCGCGCCTCTCGCTTATGCGTAAACGTCCGCGCCTGCTTGCCGCGGTAATCACCAGCCACCTGCCCTCGCCCACGCAGCACATATTTATACGTCGTCAACCCCTCAAGCCCAACCGGTCCGCGCGCATGAAACTTGCTCGTACTAATCCCGACCTCCGCCCCAAACCCATAGCGGAAACCATCTGCAAATCGTGTGGACACATTGTGGAATACACCCGCCGCATCCACCTCCCGAAGAAACCGTTCCGCCGCCTCCGCATCCTCGGTGATAATACTTTCCGTGTGAGAAGATCCATGCGCATGGATATGCTCCATCGCATCCTCCAGCGACGCCACCACACCCAGCGACAACGCCAGCTCCCCATACTCCGTATGCCAATCCGCGACGACCTCCACCTCCACCCCACGCAGCAAGTCGCGCACCGTCGCATCCCCATGTAACGCGACGCCCTTCGCCCTCAGATGCTCCGCCAGCTTCGGCAAAATCTCCGACGCAATCTCCCTGTGCACCAGCACCGTCTCCACCGCGTTGCATGCTGCCGGATAGTCCGTCTTCGCGTCCTCAATCACCCGCAGCGCCAGCGCCTCATCTGCACTCTTGTCCACATAGATATGACACACGCCCTCCGCGTGTCCCAGCACCGGAATTCGGGTATTGGCCTGCACATATTCCACCAGCGCCTTCGACCCCCGCGGAATCACCATATCCACCAACCCCTGCATCCTCAGCAACTCCTGCGCCCGCTCCCGTCCCACCACCAGCGACACCGCATCCGCCGGCAATCCTCGCGCGACCAGCGCCTCGCGCAGAACCCGCACCAGCACCTCCGCCATGCGCTCCACCTCTTTGCCCGGCTTCAGAATCACCGCATTCCCCGACTTGATCGCCAACGCCGCAATCTGCGTCACCGCATCCGGCCTCGCCTCGAAGATCACAGCCAGCACGCCCAGGGGCACACTGATCTTCTGCAGATTCAAGCCCTCATCCAACTCAATCGCGTCGAGCTTTCGCCCCAGCGGATCAGGCAGCGCCGCCACCGACCGCACCTGCTCCACCATCTCCCGCAACTTCGCAGCATCCAGCTTCAGCCGCGCCAACACCGCCGCACTTACGCCCTCGCTCTCCGCGCAGAAGTCCGCAGAGGACGCCGCACTGACCGCCAACAACTCCGCACTCGCCGCCTCGAGCGCCTTCGCCATCGCCTCCAGCGCAGCATTCCGCGCAGCTTCATCCAGCGGAGCCAGCACCCTCGATGCTGCCTTCGCGGCCTCGGCAATCACTCGCGTACTCAGCGAGCTTTCCTGCACAGAGGCTGCCGCCGTGCTCATCGCGCAGCCCTCTCCAGCACAGGAGCAAAGTGCGTTCCGATCGCCTCACCCGCAACGATCCGCTCCAACACCTGCGGCGTGCGGCCATTCGCAATAATCACCTGCTTGCCCGTATGCAGCACAATCCGAGCCGACTCCAGCTTCGAAATCATCCCACCGCGTCCGCGTCCATTGCTGCCCTCTGCAAGCGCAAGAACGCGATCGTCGATCACATCGACCTTCTCAATCACCTTCGCTCCCGGCTCCGTCGGACTGCGATCGTAAAGCCCATCCACATCCGACAGCAGCACAAGCATGTCCGCACCAATATGCTTCAACAGCAACGCCGAAAGCTTATCGTTGTCGCCAAAGATTCTCTCGCGCTGGCGTGACTCCGTCGGCCTGTCCAACTCTATCGTCGACACCGTATCGTTCTCATTCACAATCGGAATCACACCCAGCGTCAGCAGCGCGTCCAACGTTGCGCGAAGATTGGTGTGGCGAGTCACATCCCGGAAGTCATCCTCGGTCAACAGCACCTGAGCAATCGGGCAGCCCAGCCGATCGAACGCATCATCGTACAGCGCCATCAGCCTTGATTGCCCGATCGCCGCACACGCCTGCACCTGCGCCACAACCGTCGGCCGCTCCCGCAGACCTAGCCGTTCCATCCCCAGGCCAACAGCGCCCGACGACACGACCAGAACCTCCATGCCCTGTGCACGCAACGCCGCAATCTGCTCCACCAAACCGCACAGCAGACCTAGCGCCACCTTGCCATCCGGCCGCATGATAACGTTGGTCCCGAGCTTTACGACAATCCGATGCAGCGTGCGGTGCACAGTGCTCTCCTCCTGTTGCCTAAGCATGGATTTGCGACACCGCCGGTGCTATCGAGCGATCGACAATCGGAGCAAGCTTGCGCAACTTCTCCACCAGCTTCGTCAGTTGGTCCGGGAACAGCGACTGCGCTCCATCCGACATCGCCTTGTCCGGATTCGGATGCATCTCCATCAATAGTCCATCCGCTCCCGCAGCAACCGAGGCCAGCGCCATCGGCGGCACCAGGTCGCGCTTGCCCACACCGTGGGACGGATCGCCTAGCACCGGCAGATGCGTCAACTTCTTCAGCACCGGAATCGCAGAGACATCATATGTATTCCGCGTGTACGTCTCAAACGTGCGAATGCCGCGCTCGCACAGCATTAGGTCATAGTTGCCGCCCGACAAAATATACTCCGCGCTCAGCAACACCTCTTCAATTGTCGCCGCAATGCCGCGCTTCAGCAGCACGGGCTTCCGCACGTGCCCCAACTCGCGCAACAAATTGAAGTTCTGCATGTTGCGTGCTCCAACCTGGAAGCAATCGATGTACGGCAGCATGGGCTCGATCTGCGAGATCTCCATCACCTCGGTAATCACCAGCAGCCCAAACTCATCCGCCGCATCGCGCATAATCTTCAAGCCTTCAACGCCCATGCCCTGGAAACTGTACGGCGAGCTCCGCGGTTTGAACGCGCCGCCCCGCAGAAACTGCGCTCCCGCCATGGCCACCTGTTGCGCGCTCAGGCGAATCTGGTCGCGGCTCTCGACCGAGCACGGCCCCGCCATGATCACGACCTCATCGCCGCCAACAACCACGCCGTTTGGAAACGTAATCCGCGTGCCCTCGGGCCGGAATCCACGTCCCGCCAGCTTATACGGCGACGAAATCCGATACGCCTGGTGTACACCCGGAAGCACCTGAAACTCAGTGACCTCGAAGTGCGCTGGCGTTCCCACGCCCGCAAGAATGGTTTGCACTTCACCCGTGGTGCGGTGCACATTGAATCCGAGTTCCACCATTCGCTCGATCACATTCTGGATCTGCTCATCAGTGGCGTGGTCCTGCATAGCGACGATCATCACAATATTCCTCTATAGTCCTGCTTCAAATTTGTACTGCCTGGCCGCGCTGCCAATCACCCGACAGCGTACGACTGCAAACCTTACTGCTGACGCTGCAACGCGCGCATCACATCCATGAGCCGCTCATACACATCCTGAACCTGCGCATCGGACAACGGGCCCGGGTTGATACGCCGCACATGCTCAAACACTGCCTTCTCGCGTTGCGGCTCATAAATCGGAGCGCTGCTCTGTGCCTTGAGCTGCCCAATCGCAACTGCTGCAGCCGCGCGCTCAGAGAGCAGGCGGACGATCTTTTCGTCCAGTTCATCAATCTTGTTTCGCCAGTCGGGAATATCCATTCAGCCTCTTGCAGCAAGCCCACATCGGCTCGCGAAAGTATCTTGGAATTCGCATTCCAGTAAGGATCGGTGCGAGCACTCGCATACCGCGTGCTGCGCGATTACAGGCCCGATGTAATGATACGTGTTTACGATCAAATTCATGCAGTTTTTGCTCCGCCGCACAAGCTGCGAACAAACTCTCCTACTGCCTTCGGAGCCTCCGCCGCCGGAGTCTTCTCGATCAGCGCAACAATCGCACTCCCGACCACAGCCGCATCCGCAAACTCTCCAACCGCCCGCACATGCTCCGGCGTAGACACTCCAAAACCCAGCGCCACCGGCAACTTCGTATGCTTGCGAATCCGCTCCACCAGCCCCTTCGCATCACTCGCCAGCTCCGTCTGCGTCCCCGTAATTCCTACCCGCGAAATCGCGTACACAAACCCCTGCGAGTTCTCCGCAATCGCCTTCAGCCGAGCATCCGGCGACGTCGGCGCAGCCAGAAACACCGGCGCCAACCCATGCTCATGCATGATCCGCAGATACTCATCCGCCTCTTCAACGATCATGTCTGTGAGCAGCACCCCATCCGCACCTGCATCCTTGGCCGCCTTCGCAAACGCCTCCATCCCCATCCGCACCACAGGATTCAAATAGCTGAACAAAATAATCCCAGCCTCAGGCCTAGCCGCACGAATCTCCTTGCAGATCCCCAGGACATCCGAAAGCCGCGTGCCCTTAGCCACTGCGCGCTCGCTCGCACGCTGAATCACCGGCCCATCCGCCAGCGGATCGCTGAACGGCACGCCCAACTCAATCACATCCGCGCCATTATCAATTGCCGCCAACGCCATCTCGCGCGTAGTCGCCAGATCAGGATCACCCGCAGTGAAATAAATCACCAGCCCCGGTTTCTTCAAAAAATTAATAGCCATAACGTCTCGACACCAGCGCTGCAAAACGCTCCCAGTCTTTAGCCAGGAGCTAGAAGCTAACGACTAACAGCTGTCTCTCCTCCTAAGTCCATCTCGCGCGTCAAAATCCCAATATCCTTATCCCCGCGCCCGCTCACATTCACCACCATGATCTTGTCCTTGCCCATCTTCGGAGCCAGCTTGATTGCCTCAGCAATCGCATGCGCACTCTCCAGCGCCGGAATAATCCCCTCCGTCCGACTCAACACCTTCGTCGCATCCAATGCTTCGTCATCTGTGGCCGAGGTATACGTCGCGCGCCCCGAGTCATGCAGCATCGCATGCTCCGGTCCAACGCTCGCATAGTCCAGCCCCGCGCTCACCGAGTGCGTCGCCGCCACCTGGCCCGCATCATTCTGCAGCACGTAGCTATACGTCCCCTGCAGCACGCCCGGAACGCCTCCGCCATTCGGAGCAAACCTCGCCGCATGCTCGCCCAGCGCCGTCCCGCGTCCTCCAGCCTCCACGCCAATCAACGCCACATTCGCATCCGGAATGAACTCATAGAAAGCTCCAATTGCATTCGATCCCCCACCCACGCAAGCGACAATCACATCCGGCAATCGGCCCTCATGTTCCAGGATCTGCCGCTTCATCTCCTTCGAAATCACGCGATGAAAATCTCGCACCATCGTCGGATAGGGATGCGATCCCAGCGCGCTCCCCAAAATATAAAAAGTAGTCCGAACATTCGTAACCCAGTCACGCATCGCCTCGTTGATAGCGTCCTTCAGCGTCGCAGAGCCCGAGTTCACACCCCGCACCTCCGCCCCCAACAGCCGCATTCGAAACACATTCAACTCCTGCCGCCGCATATCCTCCTCGCCCATGTACACCACGCACTCCAGCCCGAACAGCGCGCACACCGTCGCCGTCGCAACCCCATGCTGCCCCGCGCCGGTCTCCGCAATGATCCGCTTCTTCCCCATCCGCCGAGCCAGCATCGCCTGCCCCAGCGCGTTATTAATCTTGTGCGCGCCCGTATGCAGCAGGTCTTCACGCTTCAAATAAATCTTCGCTCCACCCAAGGTCTCGGTCAGCCGCTTCGCAAAATACAACGGCGTCGGACGGCCCACGTAATCCTTCAGCAACCCATCCAACTCAGCATGAAACGCCGGATCAGCCTGCGCCTCCGCATACGCTGCATCCAGCTCCAACAGCGCCGCCATCAGCGTCTCCGGGACATAGCGCCCGCCGTACGCGCCAAATCGCCCCGGCGTACTATTCACCGCCACACCCGCCGGCCGAACCATCGTTTCGATCGAACTCATCGTCTATCCTCAGTCCTAATCCCTAATCTCTGTTCCAGATATCTAATCCCTGTCTCTAAAACACGAAAGCCGCAACCTTTGAGGTCGCGGCTCGGGGAATCTAGATATCGCAGGCTAACTCTTCAAGGCCGTGCGATGCTACTCCACCGATGCCGCTACGAAACGCCAGTAGCGGTAGGACGGAGTAAATCGCGGGCTGAAGAAATACTGCATGCGTTCCACCTTACACCCAGCGCCGAGCATCTGCAAGCATTTCATCGCCCACCAATCGCCATCCCTTTCCATCAAACTTCAACGTCATCCTCTCCGTATTCAGCACCTTGAACGCCTCATCTATCTCACGGAATGTCCCCATCTTCTGCTCATCGCTCCACTCCGGATGGTTCAAATCATGCCGCAGCGCTTGCATAAAATGTCCATGCGTGAACAGCAGCACCGGCCCGTCCACCTCCATCCTCTGGAGCCTCAGCAGCGTCTCCCGCGCCCTTCCCAGCAACTCCCCAAAGCTCTCCGCCGTGCCCCCCTTGCGGTGCACCGGGTCAGCAACTCGCCAAAATCGCTCCACCTCCTCCAGCTCAAGCTCCGGCATTGACCCATCCCAGTTCGCCATATCCCAGTAGGTAAACTCGTGGATCGGCCACGTCTCCACCGGCACATCAGGAAACCGCGCGATCGTCGGCTCGGCCGTCTGCCGCGCTCGCAGAAACGGCGACATCAGAATCCTGCCTGGAACGAAGTCCCACTGCTCCGCCAGGCTCCGCGCCTGCGCCCAACCCAACTCCGTCAGTGGAATCTCCGCGAAGTCTCCCTTCCAGAGCCCGACATTCGCCGCGCTCTGGCCATGTCGAATCAACATCGCCTCAATCGTCTTTGTACTCACACCTCTAGTCTATCGCCCACAACGTTATGCGCCGCGTCGCTGCCGCTTCAGCAACCTCGCAGCCTCGATAAAATCCCGCATCTTCACCGGGTCCTTCTTACCAGGAGCAGCCTCCACACCACTCGCCACATCCACTCCCCACGGCCTCAACATCTCGATCGCCGTCGCCACATTCAACGCGTTCAATCCTCCTGCAAGGATCACCCGCGGCCGCGGCTCACGCACCCCCATCGCCCGCTCCGCAATCTCTCCCACATGGGCCCAGTCGAACGCCACCCCGAGCCCGCCCGACGCCCCCGACTTCGCCGCATCAATCAGCACCGCCCACACCGCACCCTCATCGAAAACACCGCGTAGCGTCTGCTCAAATTGCGCGTCAGCCTCCGCCCTATCCGTCGCATCCACCGCATACGCCACCGTCTGGATGATATTCAGATCCCCACCAAACTTCGCCGATAATGCCCGCACCAGCGACGCATCGAAAGACCCATGCAACTGCGCCACCGTCAGTCCCGCGCTAACGACCACGTCCTCAATCTCCACCGCATCGGCGAGGTCAAACACACCCACCTTCTCCACGCCAACCGGCAGCCTCACAACAATCTCAGCAACTTCCTCAGCCGTCACTTGCCGCTTGCTTTTGGCAAACACAAACCCCACAGCATCGGCTCCCAACTCCGCCGCCAACCACGCGTCATCGAGATTCGTATTGGCACAGATCTTGATGAACATTCGCTCTACTTCGCCTCACCCAATAACTGCGCGAGAGCCCCGCCCGGGTGCGACTGCCGCATCAGTGACTCACCAATCAGAAACGCCTCATACCCCGCCGCCCGCAGCCGCTGCATATCCGCCGCCGTATGAATCCCACTCTCCGCAACCCTCACCGCGCTCTTTGGTAGCTTCGCCGCAAGCTCGCAGGCACGCTCCAACGACACCTCAAACGTCCGCAGATCGCGGCTATTCACGCCCACACACTCGCACTCCAACGCCAGCGCGCGCTCCAACTCCTCCGCATCATGCACTTCGCACAACACATCCAACCCCTGCGTCTTCGCCGCATCCCGCAGCCTCCGCAACTTCGCATCCGACAGCGCCGCAACGATCAGCAAAATCGCATCTGCACAATTCGCCCGCGCCTCCAGCACCTGAAACTCATCCACCATGAAATCTTTTCTCAGACACGGAATCCCCACCGCCGCACTCGCCCGTCGCAGATTTTCCAGCGACCCCTGAAAGAATTTTTCATCCGTCAATACCGACAGCACCGCAGCCCCACCCGCCTCCAACTGCGCCGCAATCTCCGCCGCATCAAACTCCGCGCGAATCAACCCCTTCGACGGCGAAGCCTTCTTCAGCTCCGCAATAATCGCTGGCCCTGCGAGTGCCTTGGCCCGCAGCGCCCGGGCAAATCCTCGCGGCTCATGCGCCGCCGCCGTCCGCTCCATTGCCCGCAAATCCGCGCCAGCCTTCCGCTCCGCCACCACCCCACGCGTATGCGCAAGAATCTCCGCCAGATACATCGTCCGTTCCGTCGTCACAGTCGCCATTCCCTTCCATGCTACGGCAGAAAGAAATAGCGAGCCCACCATCAGACTCGCCATTTGCTCCCTTCCGTCTTGAACCTTTACGCCTTCCCAGCCAACTGCCGCAAAACATACTGCAGAATCCCGCCATGCTGGTAGTACAGAATCTCCTGCGGCGTATCGATTCGCACCGTCACAGGAAACTCCTTCTTCGTCCCATCCGCCGCAGTCGCAACGACCAGCAAGTTCTTGCCCGCCTCAAACTTCGAGTCGAGCATCGCCTTCAACTCGCCAACCTTCGCGCCCAGCGTGAACGTCTCCTCGCCCGTCAGACCATGCGATTCCACGCTCTCGCCCGCCTCAAACTGCAGGGGCAAAATCCCCATCCCGACCAGGTTCGACCGGTGAATCCGCTCATAACTCTCCGCGATCACAAACCGAATCCCCAGCAAACACGGGCCCTTTGCAGCCCAGTCGCGCGACGACCCAGACCCATACTCCTTGCCCGCAAGAATCGCCAGCGGCGTTCCGCGTTTCGCATACTCCACGCTCGCGTCATAGATCGACATCCCCGTACCCTCAGGCAGCAACCGCGTCACGCCGCCCTCCGTACCCGGTGCCAACTTGTTCCGCAGCCGCACATTCGCGAACGTCCCGCGAACCATCACCTCATGATTTCCGCGCCGCGAACCATACGAATTAAAATCGCTCGGCTTCACGCCATGATCGGTCAAATACTTCCCCGCAGGCCCATTCAGCTTGATCGAACCCGCCGGAGAAATATGATCCGTCGTCACCGAATCACCCAGCACCGCAAGCACCCGCGCATCCACAATATCCTTCACGGCCGCCGGTGTAGCAGGCATGCCATCGAAGTACGGAGCCTTCCGAATATAGGTCGAATCCGGCTCCCATCCATACGTCTCCCCGCTCGGAAACTTCAAGTTCTGCCAGTTCGCATCGCCATCGCTCACCGTCGCATACTGCTTCCGGAACATCGTCGAATCGATACAGCTCGCCACCGTATCCGCAACCTCTTTCTGCGACGGCCAGATGTCCCGCAGATACACCGACTGCCCATCCTTGCCCTTGCCCAACGGCTGCTTCTCAAAGTCATGCGAGATGTGTCCAGCCAGCGCATACGCCACGACAAGCGGAGGGCTCATCAGATAATTCGCCCGCACTTCCGGCGAAATCCGCCCCTCAAAATTCCTATTGCCCGACAACACGCTCACAGCAACCAGCCCATGCTCTTCAATCGCCTTCGACACATCCGTCGGCAGCGGCCCCGAGTTCCCAATGCACGTCGTGCATCCATACCCCACCACCTGGAATCGCAGCGCATCCAGATACTGTAGCAACCCCGCGCGCGTGTAGTAATCCGTCACCACGCGCGATCCCGGAGCCAGAGACGTCTTCACCCACGGCGGCGTCCTCAGCCCAGCCTCAACCGCCTTCTTCGCCAGCAATCCCGCCGCCACCATCACGTAAGGATTGCTCGTATTCGTGCAGCTCGTAATGGCCGCAATCACAATCGATCCATCCACAAGATACTTCTCCGGATTCACCCCGAACCGAGCCTCCACCGAATGCATCAGCTCCGCCTTCGACGTCTCCGTCGTCGCCACGGCAACCGCCTCATGCGTCGTCGGCGTAATCGTCACAATCGCCGGAGCCACAGGCGACGCCGCGCCCACCGAGCTCGCAATATCGCCAGTCGACGACGCCGTTCCGCCCTCACCCTCCCAACGCACCATCTGCCGCACCGCATTCTTGTTCGCATTCGGTCCCTGCAACGCCGGCAACTGTTGCGCAAAACTCTCCGGAGTCTTCGACAGCAGCACCCGATCCTGCGGCCGCTTCGGCCCCGCCACGCTCGGCTCCACCGTCCCCAGATCCAGCGACAGCGTCGCGCTATACTCCGCCTCCGGAGCGCCCGCTGTATGGAATAATCCCTGCGCGCGGTAGTACGCCTCGACCAGCGCCACCTGCTCATCCGTGCGCCCCGTCAGACGCAGATACTTCAGCGTCTCCGCGTCCACCGGAAAAATCCCGCACGTCGCTCCATACTCCGGAGCCATGTTCGCAATCGTCGCGCGATCCGCCAGCGGAAGCTCGCTGATTCCCGGCCCATAGAACTCCACAAACTTGCCGACAACGCCCAGCTTGCGCAGCATCTCCACCACCGTAAGAACCAGGTCCGTCGCCGTAGTCCCTTCCTTCAACTTCCCTTCCAGCCGGAACCCAACCACCTGCGGCACCAGCATGCTCACCGGCTGCCCCAGCATCGCAGCCTCTGCCTCAATGCCGCCAACGCCCCATCCCAGCACGCCCAAACCGTTGATCATTGTCGTATGCGAATCCGTCCCCACCAGCGTGTCCGGGTACGCAGTAACGCTGCCGTCCTCTTCCGTCTTCGTGAACGTCACTCGTGCCAGATATTCCAGATTCACCTGGTGACAAATTCCCATCCCCGGTGGCACCGCCGAAAAATTACGAAACGCCGTCTGTCCCCATTTCAGAAACGCATACCGCTCGCGATTCCGAGTAAACTCCAGCGCCGCATTCAGGTCATACGCATTCGCGGTGCCATACTCATCCACCTGCACCGAGTGGTCAATCACCAACTCCGCCGGCACCAGCGGATTAATCTTCTCAATATCCTCCGGGCCTCCGCCCAGGCCCTTCATCGCATCGCGCATTGCCGCCAGATCCACCACCGCGGGCACACCCGTAAAGTCCTGCATCAGCACCCGCGCCGGCATATACGCAATCTCGCGCGACGGCTCGGCCTTCGGGTCCCAATTCGCCAGAAAGCGAATATCATCCGCCGTCACCGTCTTGCCGTCCTCGCACCGCAGCAGGTTCTCCAACAAAATCCGCAGCGAATACGGCAGCCGCGCGAGGTTCACGCCCTCGAGCGCGCTCAGTTTGAAGTAGTTCACTGTCTGCTCGCCGCTCTTCAGCGTGGCAGTTGCATGAAAGCTATCGGGGTGCGTGGTCTTCGGCATGGCGTATCTTCTCCTGTTTGGCTGGGAGCATTTTCAGTGGTGCAGTATCGCAATGCGACACCGCGCGCTTCAATTATGTCGTGCAGAGATAAGCATAGTCAGCCAGAACGGCCACGGTCGCGGCGGCCACGCCGAAACCGCTTCGCCCCTGGCGAGCGGATCGCGCGAGAAGATCGCAATGGCGAAGCGCAGCTCAGCATGGTTCAATTTTACGCTCACCAAAGCCTGGGCTGCCCGCATCCAGAGCTCAATCTGCCACCCCAAAGCGCACGTCGAAGGCCCAAACGTCGCCGACCACTCGTCCTCAATCCGGCATCTCATATCCATCAAGACAATTACGCTGAACAACTATTTGAGGCCTAAGGCGTTTGAATGAGAGAACACGGAGTGTTGAACCATCATGAAAGCCACTACCTTATCAAGGCGGACACGCAATCAAAATCAACGGACGGCGCATCTCGCGCACGCTCTGGGTATGGCCCTCGTCGCGGCCGTCCTTGTCTTTTGGGTCGCAGGCTGTAAAAGCAGCTCTGGAACAGCACCGGTCATCAACACTGCCGATAGCAACGCAACTGACCCAGCAACAGCTAACTCGGTGATGGGTTCTGTGTCGAACCCTGCGCAGCCGCCGCCCACACGGGTCCTCGACCAGAGCTCCTCGTTTCAGCCCACCCAGCAGAGCCAGTCGTATTCTCAATCGCCCGCCCCCATCTATCGTCACGCCAACGACCCAGGTAACGGCAACGATCCCAACTACAACAACGACCAGAACTACAATAACAACCCAAATTACGATAACGGCCAAAACTACAACAATGGCCAGAACTACAACAATAGCCAGAATTACAACAATGGCCAGAATTACAACGATCAGAGCGACTACAACCAGGGCGACGATGATGACCAGCCCACCATGTATGCCGATCAACCGCCCCCGCCGCTCCCTCTATACGAGCAGCCCCCACCACCCGAGCCAGATTACCTCTGGACCCCCGGCTACTGGAGCTATAACCAGTACAACGGTGGCTACTACTGGGTTCCCGGCGTCTGGTGCCCCCCGCCTTACTACGGCGCTCTCTGGACACCGCCCTACTGGGGCTTCTCCCTCGGTCGCTTTGGATTCCACATCGGCTACTGGGGCCCGCACGTCGGCTACTACGGCGGTGTCGATTACGGTTACGGCTACGTCGGCTCCGGCTTTTATGGCGGCTACTGGCAGGGCGACAACTTCCAGTACAACCGTGCTGTAACGAATATCAACAGCAACAACACCAACATCACGAACGTCTACAACCGCACTGTCGTGGTCAATAACGTGACGTATAACGGCGTCCCCCAGAACACCGTCAGCTATAACGGCGGCCCCGGTGGACTCAGCGTGCGGCCGCAGCGCAGCGAGATCGTTGCGATGCACGAATATCACACCCCTCCAGTGGCTGCCCAGGTTCAGGTAGTCCATGCGGCTGCTCAGAACAAGGAGCAGTTCTTCAACCAGAATCACGGTCGTCCCGTCCAGACCGTGATTCCGCGCCCCGCCATCGCGGTCCAGCCGATCGCCCAACCACCCGCTCGCGTCGCTCCAATCATTCAACAGCGTAACCAGCTCGTGCAAAAATCCATCGCGCCCCAGCAGCAAGCTCAACCGCTGCAACAGCGTCCTCAATTCACGATCCAGAGCCGTCCTCAACCAACTCAACAGCAGCAACAGCAGCAACAGCAGCAACAACGCCAACCCACCCTACAGCAACGTCCTCAACCCACGATCCAGAACCATCCTCAACCAACTCAACAACAGCAACAACAGTATCCTCAATCCGCACCGCAACAGCAGCGCCAACAAGCGCAGCAGCAGCAAGCCCAGCAACAACAGCGCCAACAAGCGCAGCAACAGCAGGCCCAACAACAGCAGCGCCAACAAGCGCAGCAGCAACAAGCCCAACAACAACAGCGCCAACAAGCGCAGCAACAGCAGGCCCAACAACAGCAGCGCCAACAAGTGCAACAGCAGCGCCAACAAGTGCAACAGCAGCGCCAACAAGCGCAGCAGCAGCAAGCCCAGCAACAACAGCGCCAACAAGCGCAGCAGCAACAAGCCCAACAACAGCAGCGCCAACAAGCGCAGCAACAGCAAGCCCAACAACAGCAGCGCCAACAAGCGCAGCAGCAAGCTCAACAGCAGCGCCAACAGCAACAGCAGCGCCAGCAACCCGTTCCTCGGCCTGCACCGAAGCCGGATCCCAACCGCCCACAATAGGCAATACCTCGGCTTCTAGCAAGAAGGGCTCGCCGTCACGGCGAGCCCTTCGTTATCCACCCCACAAACGCCTCACCCCATCGCCATTTGCACCAGCAGCACCACATTCAACGCGACAATAATCGTCGCCACCGTCCATCCCGCCACCCGCATCCGCAGCGCACTCGCAAACTTCCCCATCACGGCCGCACGATTCGTCAATAGCAGCAGCGGAATCAGCGCCGCCGGCAGCGTAAAGCTCAGCAGCACCTGCGACCCAATCAATATCTTCAGCGGGTCCCATCCGATCCCGATCACCAGCAGAGCAGGAATCACCGTGATCATCCGCCGCAGGAAAATCGGAAACTTGATATCCAGAAATCCCTCGATGATCACCTGCCCCGCCATCACCCCCACCGTCGAACTCGACAGCCCGGAGCACAGCAGCGCCACCGCAAACACCACCGCCGCTCCCCGTCCCAGCAGCGGCCCCAGCGTCCGGTACGCATCCTGAATCGTAGGCGACGCACCCGGCCCCTGGAACAGCGCCACCGCCGCCATCACAATCATCGCCGAATTAATCAGCCACGCCCCGTTCATCGCAAAGAACACATCCACCAGCTCAAACCGCAGATACTGGCTCATGATCTTCGACTTCGGCAGCCCACTATCCGGCGACAGCTCATTCAATCGCGGCTGCACCAGCGCCGAGTGCAGATAGATCACATGCGGCATCACCGTCGCTCCCAGCATCCCCACCGCCGCATACACGCTCCCCCGCAGCGCTCCCGAACTATGCGTGTCGAACGTCGGCAATATCGTCGCTACAAACGCCCGATGCCAATCCGGATGCACCAGAAAAACCTCAAACCCATAACTCAGCCCAATGATCCCGACAAACGCCATGATCCCGCGCTCCAGCCACTGAAACCCCGCCAGATCCAGCGCCAGAATCGCAAACACCGCCACCGTAGAAATCCCCGCCGACACCATCATCGATCCCGTCAGCGTCAATCCATGCGCCATCAGCGCCGGCCCGATCAGCAGGTCTAACCCCAGCGCCGCGCCCAGAAACTCCGCCATATCCGTCGCCACCGCCGATACCTCGGCGCACACCCACAAAAGCACGACCATCGGCCGCGAAAAATGCTTCCTACAGCTCTGCGGCAGCGTCAGCCCCGTCACAATACCCAGCTTCGCTGACAGGTACTGAATCACAATCGCCATCACATTCGACCACAGCAGCACCCACAGCAGCCGATAGCCAAACTGACTTCCACCCAGAATATTCGTCGCAAAATTTCCCGGATCGATATACGCCACCGACGCCACAAACGCCGGCCCAAAGTAGCTCCAAATCTGGTCGCTGCGAAATGCGCTGCGCCCCTTCCCCCCAGGCGTTGACAGCTCCAGCAGCCCCGGACTCGCTGCCGCTACAGCCGCCGGTGAGAGATTCGCCTCTCGCTCAGCGTCCGTAACGTGGAAGGGTTCCTCAGGCATCTCTCTCTAGTATAGAGCGCCCCTCTTCAGCAAATGTCAACCAGCCTTCGCACCGTCCCCAGCGGCGGAACACCTCCCCCGCCCCGCCGCTTTTCTCGCTTTGCTCTACTTCAAAAACACGCTCTTCCCTGCATCATTCGACGACACCTGCATCAGCTCCTGCCCATTCACCTTCGTGTTCGTCTCGCAATAAACACGCACGACACTACCCACCGGAGCGTACACATGCAGGATCGAGTCATACCGAATCTTGTACCGCACATCGCCAATCAGGACCTCGCGATCCTGCGACGTATAGTTGACGAACGTCAGGAAGACCACCTGCTCCTTTGCTTGATGCAGGTTACTGACCGGGTTCGTATACATAGGGGTTGCGGCGACCGCGCTAACAGGCGCAGCAAAGGCTAGAGCAAGAAATAATGAACGCATCGGAGTCTCTCCATACCACTGAAATTGAGAGGGTCTCTGCCATGGTTCAGAGAAGCTCTTAGTGAATAGAGTTACGCGCGCATCATGTCATCGGTTCCAACATAATGTTGTGATTTCATGAATCCGCAAATCCACTCAAGATCCATTCAAGATCCACGTACACCACCCCACCTACACTCCCGTCGACCCAAACCCCGCCACACCACGCACCGTCTCCGCCAACATATCCGTCTCTTCAAACACCGCCTGGATCCGTTCCACAATCCGCAGCTGCGCAATCCGATGTCCCGGCGCAACCATCTGCGGTTCACTCGTAAGGTTCGTCAGCACAATCTTCAACTCCCCCCGATACCCCGGATCGATCACGCCCGCCAGCGTAGTAATCCCGCGCACCGCCAGCCCCGATCTGTCCTCCACCAGCGCCCCATGCGTCGACGGCAGCTCCATCGCCAGCCCGGTCCTCACCGCCTGCGTAGAACCCGCCTGTCCCACCGGAGCCAGCGTCGCCGCCTCAGCAGCAAACAAGTCCGCCGCCAGATCCCCATACGGTCCGGCATGCGCATACCGCGGCATCTGCGCCGAAGCCACCAACCTCTGTACCAATATCGTAGGTCCCATCTTCATCGCTCTCCTAATCCCTGTCCCTAATCCCTGCTTCTACGACATCCACTTCAACAAACGAATAATCCCCATCGGCGCAGCCTTCGAGTGCGCCGACACATCCGTCCGCGCATGAATCGCTCTTCGGTTCTCGCTGTAATACGAAAACGCGCGCAGCATCATCTCTTCATTCGTCAGCGTCGGCACCCAACCCAACTCCCTCCGAATCCTCTGCGTGTCAAACACGAAACTCTCCGCAATCATCCGGTAGTGATAAGGCCCCAGCGGCGACACTCCCATCTTGTGCGCCAACTGCATCAGCGCCACAGTCGTCCTCCTCGGCAGCGACGCCACCCGCGACCTGCTTCCCGCCGCGCGAATCACACTCTCATACATCGCCCGCATCGTCGGCACCGCATCACTGCCGATATGAAATAAATTCGACTCCTCATACGTCAAACACAGCAAGCAAGCCGTAGCCAGATCCTGCGCATAAATAAATTGATAACGACTCGACCCATCGCCCACCACCCAAACTTTTTTTCCATCCTCAATAAACTCAAACAGAATCGCCAGCAGCCCCAGCCGCCCGCTATCGATAATCGTCGGACACCGCAGCGTCACCACGCGCAACTCCGGATACTTCTCCCGCAACACCTCAAGCTCGCGTTCCGCTTGCAGCTTCGACCGCCCATACAACTCCACCGGTGCCGGCACATCCGCCTCCGTCACCGGCCTCCCAAACCCCTCGGCCCACAAACAGTTCGACGAAATATTCACGATCCGCATAACACCCGCAGCCACCGCCGCCTCTGCCACCAGCCGCGTTCCATCCACATTGCTCGTCCATAGCAGCGTTTCATCCTTCACGTCATGCGCCAGCATCGCCGCGCAATGAAACACCGCCTCAAACTTATGCTCCGCAAACATCCGCCTCAGCAATTCCTCATCGCGAATATCCCCCTGCACACTGGTCAGCGCAGGATCCCCAGCCTCATCCCGCACCAAATCAATATTCGTTACCGCGAACCCCTCCGCCAGCAGCCGCCGCTTCAACAAGCCGCCAAAAAATCCCGACCCCCCGGTCACCAACACCTCACGCCTCTGCATCGTCTCCCCTAATTCCTAATCCCTGTTCCCTAATCCCTATCTTTTGCGCGGAGCGGAAAAGATAAACCGCCAGCACCGCAATCAGCGGCTCCATCGGATGCCGAAACCGCGGCTGCACCGTCACCAGATAGTATGGCAGCGGCAGCAACAAAAAGATCAGCGCAAACAACCCAGCACCCTCCACTCGCCTCCGCACCATCAGCACCAGTCCCAGCAAACCGCACACACTCAAGAAGCAATAACTCAACTGCCGCAGATACTCCTGCACGGGCTTCCCATTCGCGGGATGCGGCGTCCCGTCCCAGAAAAACAGGAACCGATCCAGCGTCCACTTCGCCGTCCTCCACGGCCGCGCACGAATCCGCTCCTTAGCCTCATCGCCGCGCATCTTCGCGAATTTCACCTCGCCCATCCGCACAAATTCCTTGAACTCCGGATCGCCCGTCCACAGCGGCAGCGTCGTCCCCCACGGAAATCCGTCATTCCGCTCTAGCGTCGACTCATAAAGCTCCACCCCAAAATTACTGCGCGTCGGCACAAACGCATGCAGCACGCGCTCATTCCGAATCACCCACGGAGCCAGCACCGCCGCAAACATCACGCAAGTCAGCGCCGCACCCCCCACCGTCCGCAACAGCCTGCCCTGTTCCCTAATCCCTAATCCCTGTTCCCTGCAATGCCGCAACTCCGGCCACGCCACCCAAACCATCATCCCCGGCAAGCACAACAGCAGCGAAGCATTCGACAGCGCAATCAACCCCCACAGCACCCCGAAAAGCAAAGCGTTCAGTGCCCAGTGCCCAGGCTTCAGACGGTCTTCCACCGCCGCACTCTGAGCCCTGAGCCCTGAGCCCTGGGCCCTCATCCGCAACGCCACCACAATCGCCCACGAAAATAAAAACACCGTAAGTGACATCTCCCAAAACCAATGCACCGCATACTGCAGCGCCGCCGGATACACCGCCCAAATCCACGCCGACCACACCGCCACCGGAGCCGCATACGTCGCTCCCCGCCGAGCAATCCCCCGGGCATCAAAGCACCTCTCCGCAATCTCGTACACCGCCGGAGCCACCGCCGCCGAGAACGCGCTATCCACCACCAACAGCGCCAGCGCCGCACCCCGCGAGTACACCCCAAACAGCTTGAACGCCGCCGCCATCAGCAACGGGTACAGCGGCGTCAGCCATGCCGTCGGTCCAGACACCCCATTGAACGGATTCGCATACCCATGCCCCGTCGCCACCGACCGTGCAATCCGTCCCGCCTCGAATCCAAAATTAAAATTCGCCTGGTCCGTCCGCACCTTGTACATATGCCCCACCAGAATCACGGCCACGCGTAGCCCGAACCCCAACCAGAAAATCATCCAGGGCGCTCTGTACCATCTCCCACCCCCGCCAACCTCCAATCGTCTTTCCACTACGGCCGCTCCCTTACATACAAACGATACGAGTTCTGTTCCACCGGATGCCTCCACCACGCAATCCGGTGCGGCGGCGTCCGCTGCTCCACCAGTTTGTATTTCGTCCGCAACAACTCCGCAAACTCCGGCCACCGCAGCGGCAGATCCCAGCTATGCGCCAGCGAGAAGCACTCCTGATCGGTCACCACCATCACCTCCGGAGGGTTCCGCTCCATCGCCCTCCAGAACCCCTCGCGATACGCCTTGCTCACCGCCGTCTGCGTCGGTTGAAATAAATAGCAGTCATACAAATACCCAGTCGACTCCACCAGATCCATGTTGTACAGCGTATTCAAACACCCCGACGTCATATCCACGCACTGCACCCGCCCATCCAGCTTCTCTCCGCCCAGCTTCCTCAGGTCAGCCTGCAGCATCTGGTTGAACTCCTGATTCCTCCAGTCATAATGCCCCGCAATCCACGCCGACGACGGCACCAGCCACAGCGCTCCCCCCATCAACCCCGCCGCCGCCGCCCATCGCATCCATCCCTGTGCCTCCAGCCCCGTCACCAGCAGCCATCCACACAGCAACGCCAGAAACGCCTCCGTAGGATACCGGTGGTACGGAAAGCCCTTCCCCTGCACCACATACGACGCAGCCCCCAGCACCACGCCCGCCATCAGCAATCTTCCCCACCAAGCCCTCCAGGGCTTCTCCACCACAAACAGCGGCACCGCCGGAACCGCTACCAACAGCAGCAGCGTCGGAAAACTTCCCACCACCAGCGCCGCCAGCGGCCTCCGTCCCAACGACGCGTGATACGCCACCAGCCCCCGGTTCGCAGCCACAAAATCCCCCAGCGCCCCATGCACCATCAGCCATCTCGCAGTCACCGCCATCGGAACCGCAAACCCCGCCGCCGCACCCACCAGGTACCGCACCCACCCCCTCTTCAACGACCAAACCCGCCCCACCATCAACGCCGCAAACACCACCGCAAACAGCAACCCCGAAGGCTTCACCAACGTAGCCGCACCCGCAAACATCCCAAACACCACCGCCGACCACGCACTCCGTCGCCGCACAGCATGGAACAGAAACACGCAAGCCACCAGCAGCAGCGTGGTCATCATCAAGTCCCGCTGCCCGCTATTCGCCGGCCCATCCCTCAGATGAATCGCAGCAAACATCGCCCCCGCAAACAGCCCAATCAGCCAGTCCACCGGCCACGCGATCACCACCATCGCTCCCACGCACGTTGCCATCAGCCCAAAATCAAACGCCCTCCACCCCGCCGCCCCCGGCCCCAGCAGGTGAATCGCCCCCCACTGCAGCGCGTACGTCCCCGGCATATTGATGTCCACAATATCCCGGTACGGCATCTTCCCGTGATCCATCAGCAGCACCACATAGTGCATCAGCGGAGCATCGCCCACCACCGGCCAATGCCGCGTCCCCACCGCCCCGCCCACCAGCGATACCACCAGTGCCGCAGTCGCCACCCACCGCACCACCTCCAGCGTCACCCTCCCGAACCCACGCCTCGGCTCCTGGTCGCCAACAGGCGTAGCCCCCCGCTCTCCAACATCCCGTCGCTGAGGCACAAACTCGCTCATAGTTCGGCTGCGCGTCTCCTGCTGCGCGTCCCATTCTAACGATTCAGCACGCAACCATTGACCCCAGCCCCACTTTCCCGGTAAACTCTTATAGTTTGGCAAAGCAGTGGGACGTTTCCAGCTGCATGGGTCTGAAGCGGTGCAGCGTACGTCAAGCTGCTGTCTCGCTCTCCGGCCGGGCAGGCCCCCAACCAAGACATTTTTTGCACAGAAAATAGAGGCAGAGCGTGACTTTCCGCGCCCTGCCGTGAGGTTTCAAGCTATGTACGCAGTCATCAAAACCGGTGGTAAGCAATACCGCGTCGCTCCCGGCGACACCGTCCGCATCGAAAAGGCCGAGCACCATGACGGCGCCATCGAATTCTCCGAAATCGTCGCCGTCTCCCTCAACGAGGGCAAATTCGAGTCCGATCTCTCCGGCGCCAAAGTTGTTGCCGAGGTCGTCAGCGAAGGCCGTGGCGATAAGATCCTCGTCTTCCATTACAAGCGTAAGAAGCAGTACAAGAAGCTTCAGGGCCATCGCCAGAGCTTCGTCGAAGTCAAGATCAAAGAGATCTTCGTCGGCAATTTCAGCTACGCCGCCGACAAGAAATAACTCGCCGGCAAGTAGCCGCTATTCGCGGGCAACCGCACGCTATTCGCCGGTAACAAGCGCTTTGAGATAGGTCCGGGCTTCAGCCCGGACATTCACGTAACTAAGTTTGATAGGGGCTTTAGCCCCGGCACTTAATTTCCGCCGGCCGCGCAGGCCCGCAAAAGAGGCACAACAATGGCACATAAAAAAGGTCTAGGCAGCTCCAAGAACGGCCGCGATTCAAACGCCCAGCGACTCGGCATCAAGCGCGGCGACGGTGAAACCGTCACCGGCGGCAGCATCCTTGTTCGCCAGCGCGGCACACCGCACAAAGCCGGCCTCAACGTCGGCCGCGGCTCCGACGACACCCTCTACGCCAAGGTCTCCGGCGTCGTAAAGTTCCAGAACAAGGGCCAGCAGGGCCGCTTCGTCAACATCATCGCCACCGAAGCCGTCTCCGCCTAACCCTGCAATCTCTGCATGCTAAAAGCCCCGCTCCGGCGGGGTTTTTCTGCGTCAGTCCTTGCTCTCCAGCGGCCAACTCAACCGCTCAATCGAAAACGTATCCCGCGTCGTGCAATACCCTCCCCCGCCATGCATTCTCCCAATCAGCCGCAGCTGCGACGGGTCGATATGCAGCCGCTCCAGGTTCTCAAACGCCGTCGCCCGCACATGCACGTACACCACCTTCGCGAGCACAATCGTGCTGGACCCGCCCGGCTCAATCACCTGGTAAAGCCTGCACTCCAGCGCCACCGGCGACCTCTCGATCCGCGGCACATCCACCACCTCACACTTCACCAGCTTCAACCCCGCCAGCTTCGTCTCGTCCGTTCCCCGCGGAGCATTCGTAGCCGTCACATTCATCGCCTCTGCCAGGTCTTCCGGCACCAGGTTCACCACAAACTCTCCGTGCTCACGAATATTCGTAAGCGAGTCTTTCTTCTCTCGATCCGGAGCCTTCGAAAACCCAATCGCCACCAGCGGAGGGTCCGCCGAAAGAATATTAAAGAACGAAAACGGCGCCGCATTCACCGCACCTGCCTCATCCTTCGACACCACCCACGCAATCGGCCGCGGCAAAATCACCGACGCCAGCAGCTTATACGTATCCAGCTTCGCCATCGCCGCCAAATCAAAGTGCGCAAACCCATCCAACCCAGCCTCAAACATCTCGATCTCCTAATCCCTGTTCCCTAATCCCTACACTTAGGCTTACCCTTCTCATTCCACTCCACAAACGCCGCCGGAACCTGGTGGTCATGCGGAAACAGCACCAGCCACCGCTCCGGAATCGCCCTCGCCAAAAACTTCTTCCTCTGCTCAATACACGTCAGCGGATACAGGTCATACCCCATCACCCACGTCGGGTCCAGATGGTTGTGCGTCGGAAACAAATCTCCGATATAGCAAGCCCGCTCCGTCGCTCCTCCATGCGATCGAGCCTCGATATGCACCCCCAGCATCGTCGCCGTATGCCCCGGAAACTCCTCCACCCACACCCCTGGCACAATCTCAGCGCCCGTCTGAATCCCCACAGGAGGCAAAATATCCGGCCCCCGCAAACGCTCATCTTCAGCCGTAAACCCACCCTTGCCCCCCGGATCGATCAGCGTCAGATGCCCACTAGCAATCAGCGGATCATAGTTCGGCCCAAGATAGCTCACCCGGTCGCGTTCCAACTGCAACCGCCCATGCTCCAACTCTCCCGCCGCAGCAAAATACCGTGCATTCGGAAACGTCGGCCGCACCACCCCATCCTCTCCCAGCGTAGTATTCCAACCGCAATGATCGAAGTGCAGATGCGTATTCACCACATGCGTCACTTCCTCCACGCGAACCCCCGCAGCCGCCAGCGAAGCAGGCAGCCGCTCCTCATTCTGAAAAATCTCGCGCATTTTGGGTGCCAGCTTATTCCCGATCCCGGTCTCAATCAGCACCACCGCCGACCCGGTCCGCACCACCACCGTATTCAGCCCCAGCAGAATCCGGTTCTCCGCATCCGCAGCCGCCCGCTTCTCCCACATCGGCTTCGGCACCACGCCAAACATCGCTCCGCCGTCGAGCAGAAAGCTACCATCGCTGCACACCGTCAGCTCAAGATCGCCCACCGCCCGTCGCGCTCGCACAAGTTCGTCATCACTCTTCGTGTACGCCGGATGCATGCAGCGAGTGTACGTTGCCGCACCACTCCGCGCCCAGTCCCCCGCCGCCAAGCCAGACCTACGCTCGCGAAACCTCTGCACTCACGGCCAGGCGCTCTACCGAACGGTCGCCATCCGTCATCAGCATCACGGGACTCTCCGCAATCATCTCCATCGTCGCCGCCGATGACGTAGGCGACAACACCTCCGCAGACGGCTCCCGATATGCTCCATCCATCGCCGCCACCGCTGCCGCCACCTGCGCCGCAGACGAATCCAGATTCGCCGCCGCCGAAACTCCCGACGGAACCCGCTTCATCTGGAAACACGATCGACACAGCACCGGCCTCCCCTGCGTCGGCTTGAACGGCACCGTCGTCTCAATCCCGCAAGCCGAACACTCTGTCCGTGTCTCGGTTCGCGAAAATGGCAACGTGGCCGCTCCATTGGGGTTCGCCGAACGTCCCAGGCCTGCGCGCTTCGCCTTACACAGCTTGCAGCGCTTCGGGTCGTTCTTGAACTGCTTGTCGTAGAAGAAAAGTTGCTCCCCGGCAGTAAACACAAACTCGTTGTTACAGTCGGAGCACTTCAGATACCGATCGACAAATTGCATTGCGCCCTCTCCCTTGTCTTCGGGATAAGGATGAATCGCAACCCGTTCGTCTCTATTGTTCACTCGGTTGTTGCGTTCAAACCTGGTCGTACGGTCCTACGGGCCCGACTTCCCCCGCCTGCTCTCTTATCCATCGGAACATTTGGCGGCCGAATGGGGGAGGAAACGCTGGCAACCAGCATCCCCTCCCCCTCGGTGTACATCGTTGACGGCTCAGAGCGTTCTCCTGCCCTTTGCGTCAATTCACTGCGATCAAACCAGTTTCGCTCGCAACCAGCTGGATGAATCCTGCTCGCTACGAACTTAGGTTAGTCCTGCTCTTTACGAACCTTCTTGCGGTTCCGCTTGCGTGCGAGTGCTTCCTTCACGCGTTTCTTTTCGCCTGGTTTCAGGTAAAAGGAGTGGCGCTTGACCTCTTTGATAATGTCTTCCGTCTGTACCTTACGCTTGAAACGACGGAGAGCATTCTCCAACGGCTCGCCTTCTTGAACACGAACTTCTGCCAAGATTGAATACACCTCCAAACTTGCCTAAATGGCGATCTCTTAAGCATATCCCTCCTTTCGTAATTTGGCAGACAAAAAAACAATAAAGTCGTCAGAATTCCCAGTCAGCCACCCCACCCAACTCCCGCCATCCACACAAAGTCGCTCGCCCCCCTCTCCCTTCGCCGACCGGCCAGCCTCCGACCCAACTCCCGCCGTCCAGCCATGACCCAACTCCACGCCCCACATCCCCACCCGCCACGCGAAGCCTCCCGCCGTCCGCGAAGGACCGCAGGACGACCTACACTATCCTCATGCTTCGTTCCTTCCGCGGCCTCGCCCCCACCATCGCCCCCGGCTGCTACATCGACCCCTCCGCCCAGGTCATCGGCGACGTCCACCTCGGCTCCCAATCCTCCGTCTGGATGAACGCCGTCCTCCGCGGAGACGTCCACAGCATCCGCATAGGCTCCCGCAGCAACATACAAGACTGTGCCGTCCTCCACGGCCAGCGCAACCTCTACCCTGTCCTCATCGGAGACGGCTGCACCATCGGCCACAACGCCACCGTCCACGGCTGCACCCTCGAAGACGACGTCCTCATCGGCATCGGCGCCATCGTCCTCAACGGAGCCCACATCGGCTCCGGCACCATCATTGCCGCCGGAGCCCTCGTCCCCGAGCGCACCACCATCCCCCCCAACTCCCTCGTCACCGGAGTCCCCGGCCGCATCCGCCGCACCCTCCTACCCGCCGACCTCGACCTGATCCGCCTCTACGCCAACAACTACCTTGACTACACCCGCCACTACCTCAACGAATCCTAGCCACACTTCGCCCTCGTTATCTGCTATACAGCTAGGATCATGAAAATCTGGGTTTCGGCGCTCCTTGTCGCTTCTCTCGTCGCATCTGGCTCCGGAACAGCGCGCGCCCAAAAGCAGCCGCCCGCCCACCCTGCATCCCCATCAGCCAAGCCCGACTACGCAGGCGAGTCCTTCGTCTTCGAGCAGCTATCCCGCATCTATCGCTACGCCGCCGACGGCACCGGTTCCAAGGAAATCTCCGGCGTCATCGCCATCCACAACCAGGCTGCCGTCAAAGCCCTCAGCATCATCCCCTTCGACTTCGCCTCCAGCTCCGAACACATCGAAATCGACTACGTCCGCGTTCGCCACGCCGACGGCTCCATCGTCTCCACCCCAGCCACCGACGCCCAGGAACTCCCCACCGAGGTCACTCGTCAGGCTCCCTTCTACAGCGACCTCAAGCAGGAGCAGATTCCCGTTCGCAGCCTCCAGCCCGGCGACCACCTCGAATACAAACTCCGCATCGTTCGCACCAAGCCCGAGTCCACCGGACACCTCTGGGGCAGCGAAAGCTTCTACCTCCCCTCTTCCGGAGCCGTCGTCCTCTCCGAATCCGTCGAACTCCACGTCCCCAAGGCCTCCTTCGTCCAGGTCTGGAGTCCAAAGTACAAACCCACCCTCACCGAAACCGCCGACGAGCACATCTACCGGTGGCACAGCGCCCAGCTCGAGCCCGTAGCCGGCAAAGACAAAAACGCTCTCCTCCTCCTCGACAAAAATCCCTCCCTCGGCATCAGCGACGATCCCAAACTCCCCGACGTCGCCTGGACCAACTTCCACTCCTGGGCCGAAGTCGGAGCCTGGTATCGCAGCCTGGAGGCCTCCCGCACCGCTCCCGACGACGATATCCGCGCCCGCGTCCGCACCCTCACCGCCGACAAATCCTCCGACGACGCCAAGGCCCGCGCCATCTACGACTTCGTCGGCTCCCAGGTCCGCTACATCGGCGTAGCCTTCGGCATCGGCCGCTATCAACCCCACTCCGCCGCCGATGTCCTCAGCAATCAATACGGCGACTGCAAAGATAAAACTACCCTCCTCATCTCCATGCTCTCCGCCGCCAACATCCCCGCCGACACCGTCCTCATCGGCGCCGGCGTCCCCTTCAACGAAGCCGTTCCCTCTCCCGGCTCCTTCAACCACGCCATCAACCTCGCCCACGTCGACGGCAAACCCGTCTGGCTCGACTCCACCCCCGAAGTCGCGCCCTACCGCCTCCTCATGTCCGCGATTCGCGGCAAGAAGGCGCTCGTCATCCCCGCCGCCGGCGAAGCCCACATCGAAACCACCCCAATCGATCCACCCTTCCCCTCTAGAATCGACTTCAAAGCCACCGGAACACTCGACGACAAAGGCACCTCCCACTCCCATTTCGTCATGGATCTTCGCGGGGAGGACGAAGTCAGCTACCGGCAGGCCGTTCGCTCCGTCTCCCCCGCCCAATGGGATCAGCTCATGCAGAACATCTCTCAGGCCATGAGCTTCGCTGGCAAAGTCACCAACACCCAGTTCTCCAAGCCCGACGACACCACCACGCCCTTCGACATCACCTACGACTACCAGCGCGACAAGGGCGGCGACTGGGACAATCTCCGCATCCTCGCCCAGCTTCCTCCCGCTGGCCTCGGCGACGTCGACGAAAAAGATCCTCCCGTCACCCCCATCGAACTCGGCGAACCCCACGTCGAAATCGATCACGCCGAAATGACCCTCCCCAAAGGCTGGACCGCGAATCTTCCCCCCGCCATCCACGCCAAGGCACCGTTCGCCAGCCTCGACGTCACCTACAAATTCGAAAAGGGCGTCCTCACCACCGACCGCCGAGTCCAAATCCTCAAGAAGAACATCCCCGCCTCCGACTGGCACGCCTACCACCAGTGGGTCGCCGACGCCAAAATCACCACCGAAAACTACATCCAACTCAGCTTCTTCGCCTCCACCGAAGGCGACGCCGATCTTCACCCAACCCTCAAGGGCACCAACACTCCAGCCGCCGCCGATTTGGTTCGTCAGGCTTCCGCGCTGGAGCAACGACAGGACTGGGCTGGTGCCAGACAAAAGCTCGATCAAGCCCAGCAGTTGAGCCCCAGCCAACCCTTTCTCTGGAGCAACTACGGCTACCTCGCCATGCAGAGAGGCGACGCACAAGCAGCCATCGCCGACTACAAACTCGAACTCACTATCAACCCCATCGAGACCTACGTCTCCAGCCTCCTGGCCTTTGCCTACATGCGTCAGAAGCAAACCAAAGACGCCGAGGCCACCCTCCAGACCGCTCTCAATCTCAATCCCGGCAGTGAATCCACCGTTCTGTACCTCGCTGCGATCTTCACGCAGGACGGCGATCATCCATCCGCCGAAAAAGTGTTGCGCACCGGCCTCGTCGCCAAGCCCGACAGCGCCAACATCAAAATGCAACTCGGCACCACCCTCCTCCACGAAGGCAAAAAGGACGAAGGCGAAGCCCTGCTTCGCGATATCGCCACCTCCAGCCAGGACGCCGGGCAACTCAATAACGCCGCCTACGAACTTGCCAATGCCTCCCTCGACCTCCCTCTCGCCGAGACCGCCTCCCGCCGCTCCCTCGACCTCCTCGATCAAGCCACCAACAATGGCGAAACCGGCCCCAACGCTCTCCGCCGCACCTCCCTTCTCGTCGCAGCATGGGATACCCTCGGCTGGATTCTCTTCCGCGAAGACAAAATCACCGAAGCCGAACCCTGGGTCCGCGCATCCTGGCGCAACGGCAACTCCGCCGAGACCGGCTACCACCTCGCCGTCATCCTCGACAAGGAAAACCACCCTACCCAGGCCCTCGCCCAGCTTGAATTAGCCGCAAGCGGCGAGCGCGGACCCGACGCCCTCAACGTCGAACTCCTCATCAACACCGAGCGGGCAAAGCTGCGCCAGGCAGGAGCCGTCCTCCCCACAAAAGACGCTCGCCTCGCCCTTCAGGATCAACGCACCTACAGCCTTCCCCGCGGAAACGTCACGACGAAGGGCCAAGGATGGGCCACTGTCGAGCTCGAAGTCACCCCGCAAGCCACCACCGGCTTCCGCATCGTCCAGGGCGACGACTCCCTCCAACCCCTTGCCAACACCGTCGAACACCTCAAACTCGACCTGCAACTCCCCTCCGAAAGCCACGCAAAACTCCTCCGCCGAGGAGTCATCAGCTGCCACACCAACACCACCTGCCAGCTCGTCCTCACCTCCACCCAAAACACCTCCACCCCCTAACCTCTTCACCCCGCCCGATCTCCCACAGCATCCCTCGCCGTCCGAGCAGGATCGCAAAACCTGTCAAGCCCCCAACCCGTCCAAAGCCTACAAAACCCCTACAAACACTGGCGATATATCTTTGCAAAACCTGGCATAGTGACCCCACCCAACCCGTTACACTTGAAGTAGAGTCCCAACTCAAAAAGCTGCACCGGCAACAGCCGCTGCAGCTTTCACTGTTAAGCCCCTAACTTCAACCAAATGAATATTATACAAGTAACCCCCTTAGAATGAACTGCTTGAAAGCAGCCTTCACTAGTCAACTAGAACATTCCAACGGACTTCACTAGCCAAAAGTGAAAGCAGGGGGAGGGGGGGTGAAGCCCACTTCATCCGAGATCACCACCCCACCTGCACCACTACGACGGAGCCTTCTCCGACTGGTCCATCGCCTTGGTGTCATGCTTCTGCGCCTTCAAACGATCCTTTTCCGCCTTCTGCTGCTCCTTCTGCGCCTTTTTCTGGGCCTTCAGCTGGTCATGCGTCAACGGCATCGTCTTCTCCGTAGTCGTCGTCGTAGTCTGTCGCTGCCCGGTCGGCGTCTGCGTCGTCGTAGTCTGTTGCTCCTGCGTCTGCTGCGAGACAGCCATCATCGGCAGTGCCACACTGGCAGCCAGGGCTGCTATACAAATTGCTCTCATCAAGTACTCCTTCGGCGCACAAGCGCCCTATCAGCGTGGTTCGATGCTCCATCCACCCCACCGCGATGCTCGCCACCCCCCGGACTCAGCCCCCGCCATCCGTGCAGGACGACGATAGACTATAGCTCTATGACCGAAAGCAACAGCCCTGAGCCGAAGTCCCCAAAATCCAACAAGACGCCAGCGCGTCCCACCCTCAAGGCGGTCCGCGGCACCCGCGACCTCCTCCCCGACCAGACCCCGCTCTGGAACCACGTCGAGGCCACCGCCCGCTCCCTCTTCGCCCGCTACGGCTTCGGCGAAATCCGCACCCCCATCTTCGAAACCACCGAACTCTTCGCCCGCGGAGTAGGCGAAGAAACCGACATCGTCAGCAAAGAAATGTTCACCTGGGAAGACCGCGCCCGCGCCGCCAGCGAGAAAGCCCAATCCCTAACCCTTCGCCCCGAAAACACCGCCGGAGTCGTCCGCGCCTACATCGAGCACAAACTCGGCGAGACCGGCCAACTCCAGAAGCTCTACTACATCGGCCCCCAATTCCGCCGCGAGCGCCCGCAGCGAGGCCGCTACCGCCAGTTCTGGCAGATCGGCGCCGAGGTAATCGGCCCGCAATCCTCCGGAGCCGAATCCCCTCTCCGCGACGCCGAAGTCCTCGAGATGCTCGCCAGCCTCCTCAACGAACTCGGTATCCGCGACTGGCGTCTCGAGCTCAACTCCGTCGGCTCCTCCGAGGACCGCGTCCGCTACAACGCCGCCCTCCGCGAAGCCCTCGCGCCCATCAAGCACCAGCTCTGCCCCGACAACCAGCGCCGCGCCGAAACCAACCCTCTCCGCGTCCTCGACTCCAAGGACGAAGCCGATCAGGACCTCATCAACGCGCTCCCCAAAATCGCCGACTACCTCGGCCCCGAATCCTCCGCGCACTTCGCCCAGGTCCTCGCCGCACTAGACGCCTGCGAAGTCCCATACCACCTCAACCCCCGCCTCGTCCGCGGCCTCGACTACTACACCCGCACCACCTTCGAGTTCACCGTCACCACCGGCCTCGGCACCCAGAACGCCCTCCTCGGCGGCGGCCGCTACGACGGCCTCTCCGAAATGCTAGGCGGCCCCAAAGCCCCCGGCATCGGCTTCGCCATAGGCGAAGACCGCCTCATCCTCACCCTGCAAGCCCAAATCGACGCACAGCACGAAGCCGACAACACCTCTCGCGCTGCCCCCAAACTTGACGCCTACATAGCCCCTCTCGGTATCGCCCAGAACCCCGCCGCCCTGGCCCTCGCCCACGACCTCCGCGCCGCCGGCCTCAAGGTAGAAGTAGGCGACGGAACCTTCAAGCTCCGCAAGTCCTTCGACACCGCCGACACCCTCGCCCGCCACATCATCCTCCTCGGCGAAGACGAAGCCGCCACCAACATCCTCACAGTAAAAACCTTCGCCACCGGCGAACAAGAGAAGGTCGGCAGAGCAAATCTCATTCCCCTGCTCAAAGCATGATTCGTCAATACTCCAGATACAATCACGCACGCAGTCGTCAGTACCTTTAGCAGATGGAGTCCTCATGGCGTCGCTCAGCAAAGTTCGAATTGAAACGCTGGCCAAAGTGTCCATCGGCCTTAACCTCGTGCACATCCTGTTAACGCTAGCTACCCCAAAATATCTCTTACCGAGAGCGACTCCTGCCTTCCCCGTTTACGTGCAGATCTTGTTCTGGATCGAATTCGGTTTGGCAGGTATTGTCTCCTTAAGGCCGATCAACGACTTGATTTCGGCGAAGGCTTATCCCCCGTCTGATGTTGACAATATCTCTGTAACAACCATGAGAACTACCATCTCCAAACGTGCACCATCTGTAACCACCTGGATTTGGGCGAGCGCAACATTCTCGTCGTTCGTGCTTCTAATGTTGGTTATCTTCCATCTACACCCACCTCAGTTTGGAAAGTGAGAGCATGATTTTCCCCATCGAATTCGAGCGTGAAGCCGACGGTCGCTGGATCGCGGAGATTCCCTCTCTCCCCGGCGCAATGGCCTACGGCGCAACAAAACATGAGGCCGAATCGAAGACCCGCACCATTGCCGACCGCATCATAGCCGCATCTTCTCCAAACTTCGTACAATAGAAAGATTGTGACTCTCGACTTCCTAGGCACCCTCCAGCGCACGCACATGTGCGGCGACCTGCGCAGCACCCACTCCGGCGAAACCATCACCATCATGGGCTGGGTCAACCGCCGTCGCGACCACGGCAATCTCATCTTCCTCGACCTCCGCGACCGCAGCGGCATCACGCAGGTGGTCCTCGACAAGGAAGTCTCCCCCGAAGCCCACGCCAAGGCCGAGGCCGCGCGCTCCGAGTACGTGGTCGCCGTCACCGGAGTCCTCCGCAAGCGCGGCGAAGGCCTCGTCAATCCCAACATGCCCACCGGCGAAGTCGAACTCATCGCCCACTCGCTGCTGCTGCTCAACGACGCAAAGACACCACCCTTCTCGCCCGCCGAAGACGCCATCGCCAACGAGGAAGTCCGCCTCCAATACCGCTACATCGACCTCCGCCGCGCCGAAATGCAGCACAACTTCGCCCTCCGCAGCCGCGTCGCCATGGCCATCCGCAACTACCTCGTCGACCAGGGTTTCCTCGAGATCGAAACCCCCTTCATGACGCGCAGCACCCCCGAAGGCGCCCGCGATTATCTCGTACCCTCGCGCGTCCATCCCGGTCACTTCTACGCGCTCCCGCAGTCGCCGCAAATCTTCAAACAGATCCTCATGATCTCCGGCTTCGACCGCTACTTCCAGATCGCCCGCTGCTTCCGCGACGAAGACCTCCGCGCCGACCGCCAGCCCGAGTTCACCCAGATCGACCTCGAGATCTCCTTCCCGCAAATGTCCACCATCTTCGCCACGGCCGAAGGCTTCCTCCGCGCTGCTTTTTCCGCGGCTGGAATCACCCTCGCTGAAACGCCCTTCATCCAGATGACCTACGACCAGGCCATCACCCGCTACGGCATCGACAAGCCCGACATGCGCCTCCCCGCCATGGTCGACCTCTCCACCACACTCACCGCAGCCCTCCGCGACTCCCTCAAGATCGACCCCACGCTCCCCGTCCTCGGCTTTACCATCCCGAGCGTCGGTGAGATGAGCGGCACAGCCCGCAAGTCCCTCCTCAGCGAGATCCGCGCCTTCTTCGGCGACTCCGGCCTCGATCTCCTCGACCTCGCGCGTCTCCGCACCAACGAGACCTTCGCGCCGCTCGCCGAGTCCATCTCCGCCAAGCTCTCCGAAGAACTCCAGGCCTTTCACGGAACAACCAACAACCAACAACCAACAACCAACAACCCCTCCGCAGACCTCGCCGTCGTCATCACCCCCAAGCCCGGCACGCCCGCACTCTGGAACTACGACCCCCAGTGGATCTACAAAAAAGTCGGCGCTCTCCGCCTCGAGCTAGCCAAAAAGTTCGCCGACAAGCACAAGCTCTTCGAGCAGACCCACACTGCCGCCGACTTCAAATTCCTCTGGGTCACCGACTTCCCCATGTACGAATGGAACGAAGAGACGAAGACCTGGGACGCCGCACATCATCCCTTCACCTCGCCGCACGAGGAGGACATCAAGTCCGGAGCGCTCGTCAACGACAAGGGCTCCGTCCGCGCCCTCGCCTACGACATCGTCCTCAACGGCACCGAGCTCGGCTCCGGCTCCATCCGTATCCACCGCAAGGACGTCCAGTCCGAAATCTTCCGGTCTTTGGGTATGTCGGATGAGGAAGCCAAAGCCCGCTTCGGCTTCTTCCTCGACGCCCTCGAATACGGCACTCCCCCGCATGGCGGCATCGCCCTCGGCCTCGACCGCATTGTCATGATCCTCGCCGGCGCGCAGTCTCTCCGCGAGGTCATCGCCTTCCCCAAGACGGCCAAGGCCATCGACCTCATGGTCGACGCCCCCACCCCCGTCAGCGACCAGCAACTCCGCGAACTCAGCCTAAGGACCGTCACCAGGAGCTAACTCATGCGCAGCCCCATGAAGTGGACGATCTGGAACAGGGTGTACGTCGCCGCGTTCCTTCTCTACGGAGGACTCCTCTGGTTCGTCAGCACCACCGTATTTCTAGCGGCGATCAAGCAGCATGCCCGGCTCACGCCATCAGAGATCGTCCTCCAAACCCTGATGACGATCTTCCTCCCCATCTCTATACTCGGCATCTGGAAGCCGTGGATCGCCAGCGTCTTGCTCTTCGTCGCCGCTGCCTCTGACCTCGCGCTCACCCTATCGATGCATCTCCACGGCGCAGGCAGCACAACTGGCATCTTCAATTCGAGCCTCCTCTTCCTCGGATTCCCAACACTCGCCACCGCGCTCCTCTACCAGATGCTCGCGCGCACAGCCTCACCCACTCGCGCCTAAACTACTCCCGTGAGCCTAGACCTTAACATCAACCGCCTCCAGCACACCGGCCTCCCAGTCACCGACCTCGCCGCCTCCAAAGCCTTCTACGCTGGCCTCGGCTTCACCGACGTCATGGCCTCCACCTTCTCTCACCCCGAAGGCACCGGCCACGTCTCCATGCTGCAACGCGGCGACATTGTCCTCGAGCTCTATGAATTCCCCGCACCCGCCCTCGCCGAGATCCGCTCTCGCAGCAACGGCCACATCGATCACATCGCCTTCGATGTCCCCGACATCGACGCCGCCTTCCTCACCCTCAAGTCCGCCGGCTACACCGTCCTCGAGCCCGCGCCCGTCTTCCTCCCCTTCTGGTCCAACGGCTGCAGGTACTTCAACATCACCGGCCCCGACGGCGAACGCCTCGAGTTCAACCAGATCCTCTAACCGCACCGACCTCCTTTGCAAACTCATCCAACCGCACCCCGCCCCCAAAGCACTGGAACCTTCAGCCTTGAGCTGGCAGCTAGCTAGAGGCCAACGGCTAGAAGCTGCTCGGTCTGGCCCAAACCCACCCACGACCTCATCCTGTCCCCCACAATCCTCCTTGCGCTATATAGTGTTGCCATGTTCGCAACCAGGCTCCTCTGCACCGCGACCCTCCTCGCCCTCGCCACTACGGCAACCGCGCAAACCACCGCGCCCGCCGAGGCCGTCCTCCACCGCATCATGCCGCACCTCGCCCCCCAATTCCACCTCACCCTCCACCCCACCCAGCCCGACGCCTTCCACATCTCCGGAACCCGCGGCCACATCAACGTCGACGCCGCCACCCTCCCCACCCTCCTCTTCGGCGTCAACTACTACCTCAAATACACCGCCCACCTCCAGATCTCCACCAACGGCCAGCAGCTAGGCCCCGCCAACCTCATCCTCCCCGCGCCCCCCGCTCCCATCACCCAGCCCGCGATCTACCAAACCCGCTACGCCCTCAACGAAAACGTCGACGGCTACACCGCGCCCTACTGGTCCGACGCCCGCTGGCAGCGCGAAATCGACATCCTCGCCCTCTCCGGAACCAACGCCATCCTCATCGAGCGAGGAGCCGACCTCGTCCTCTACCAGACCTTCCGCGACGCCGGCTACTCCGACCTCGCCATCCGCAACTGGATCACCCAGCCCGCCCACCAGAACTGGCAGCTCATGGGCAACATGTGCTGCTTCATCGAACCCATCTCCCTCGACCTCCTCCACAAACGCGCCGCCTCCGCCCAGCACCTCATCGCCATGCTCCGCGCCCTCGGCATCACCCCCGTCCTCCCCGGCTACTACGGCATCGTCCCCGCAGACTTCGCCACGCTCCACCCCGGAGCCCACGTCATCACTCAAGGCGACTGGAACGGCTTCACCCGCCCCGGCTGGATCGACCCCCGCGACCCCAACTTCGCCACTCTCGCCGCCAGCTTCTACCGCCACCAGCACGACCTCTTCGGCGACACCACCCTCTACGACATGGAAATCTTTCAGGAGGGAGGAGCCACCGGCGACGTCCCCGTAGGCCCCGCCGCCCGCCTCGTCCAGACCGCCCTCCTCACCGCCCACCCCAACGCCTCCTGGTTCCTCATGGCCTGGCAGAACAACCCCCTCCCCGCCCTCATCGACGCACTCGACCCCCACCACCTCCTCATCGCCGACATCGAACAAGGCCGCATCCCCCGCAACAACCGCGATCAGCAATTCCACGACACTCCCTGGCTCTACGGCGGCCTCTGGGAGTTTGGCGGCCGCACCTCCCTCGGAGCCCCGCTCTACGACTACGCCGTCCGCTTCCCCAACATGGCCAAACTCCCCGGCTCCCACATCACCGGCACCGCCCTCTTCACCGAAGGCCTCGACACCAACCCCTTCGCCTTCGACCTCTACACCGAAATGGCCTGGCACAAAGACCCCGTAGACCTCACCGCCTGGACCAACGACTACGCCCTCCGCCGCTACGGAGCACCCGACCCCCACGCCCAGCGAGCCTGGCAGATCCTCCTCCACACCGCCTACGCCTACCGCGCCGGAGACGGCACCGCCCTCGTTCCCAACGACGCCGACGCTCCCCAGGACTCCCTCTTCAACGCCCAGCCCGACCTCACCACCACCCACGCCGGCACCTGGGCTCCCCACGGCGCGCACTACCCCCTCGCCGCCCTCACCCCCGCCCTCTCCCCGCTCCTCCAGGTCGCCCCCGCCCTCCGCTCCACCGCCACCTACCAGTACGACCTCGTCGACGTAGCCCGGCAGGTCATGTCCAACGAATCCCGCCTCATGCTCCCCCAAATCAAAGCCGCTTACGACGCCCACGACCGCCCCAGATTCGTCACCCTCACCACCCAGTGGCAACACCGCATGCAGCTCCTCGACACCCTCCTCCGCACCAACGAATTCTTCCTCCTCGGCCGCTGGCTCAGCTACGTCCCACCCTGGGCCTCTTCCCCCGCCGAGCTAGCCCAGCTTAACTACGACGCCCGCTCCATCCTCACCACCTGGGGAGACCGCCACGCCTCCGAAGCCGGCCTCCACGAGTACGCCAACCGCGACTACGCCGGCCTCACCGCCGACTACTACGCCCCCCGCTGGCACCTCTACTTCGACTCCCTCCTCCACTCCCTCGACACCCACACCCCACCCGCCCCCATCGACTGGTACGCCTTCGGTGACGCCTTCAACCGCCAAACCAACCCCTACACCGCTGTCCCCCTCGGCGACCCCTACCCCGCCGCCCAGGCCATCGCCGAAGACCTCCACCTGACCCCACCTCCACCCTTGAAGCGCTAGGAAAGCCCTTGCACAAAGTCTTCGTTTTGAAGAGGCGGGACTTTACTCCCGCCGTAACATCACCCAGGTCAACACGGCTTTAGCCGGGGAGGGAATCTCGCGCGCTTCCTCAAAACTTCCTCAAGCGTGCTTCCATGTTGATATAACCTTGTCATCTCGACCGAAGCCGCGCGTTCTTTTGCGCAGCGCTGCGGAGAGACCCCTGTATTGGCTGTTGCCCTTGCTCTTGCTTTTGCTTTTACTAGGAGCTAAGATCCAGCAGCCAGCAGCCAAAAGCGAAACCCCACCCACCCTCCAACAACAATCCCATCTCCCCAAAGGCCGCACCCATGTCCGAAGCCGTCCTCCCCCAGATCGAACGCACCGCCACCATCCCCGCCGTCCACCGCTGGCTCTCCGTCGACGTCCTCCGCGGCCTCACCATCGGCTTCATGATCATGGTCAACAACAACGGCGGCGGAGACCAGGCCTACTGGGCCATGAAGCACACCGACTGGAACGGCTTCACCCCCACCGACCTCGTCTTCCCCACCTTCCTCTTCCTCATCGGGATCTCCACCGTCTTCTCCACCGCCGCCCGCCTCGCCAAAGGAGCCACCCGCCAGTCGCTGCTCGCCCACACCTTCCGCCGAGCCGTCATCCTCTTCCTCCTCGGTCTCGTCGTCAACAGCTTCCCCTTCTTCCGCCTCCACACCCTCCGTATCTACGGAGTCCTCCCCCGCATCGCCGCTTGCTACTTCCTCATCGCTCTCCTCTACCTCGCCACGCCCTCCTGGAAGACCATCGCGGCCGTCGCCGCCGCCTGTCTCCTCGGCTATTGGATCCTCATGCGCTTCGTCCCGGTCCCCGGCTACGGCGTCCCCACCCACGGCGTCCCTCTCCTCGACCACGACGGGAACCTCGTCGCCTGGCTCGACCGCCAAATCTTTCCCGCCTCACATCTCTACGAGCGAACCCGCCACCCCCAAGGCCTCCTCAGTACCCTCCCCGCCCTCGCC
>JAJYCQ010000053.1 GCA_021778315.1 Acidobacteriota bacterium
CGCTCAAGACGCTCGTCGCTGTCCTCAAGCCCATGGGCCTGCGTCTCTCCGTCGTGCCCGCGCCCGCCAAACCCAAACGCGCCGCGAAGAAATCCCCCGCGCGCCGCAAGCCGCTCCGCAAAGCCTCATAGCACCACACCGTCACTCCCAACCGTCCCTCCGCAATGATATTCTGACCCGTCATTTTTCTACCCTCAGGAGGACCACGTGAAACAAGCCATACTAGTGGCGCTCAGCGGACTTTTGCTCGTCGCCGGCTGCAACAGCAAGCCAGACAATGCCGGCATCCCGGTCGGCCCCAAGTGGAAAGGCCTGCCCTACCGCCTCGCCTACGACACCAAAGCGCCCAAGCCCAACCCCGTCGGCATCACCCTGCCCGCCGTCAACTACACCGCCAACCCCGACGCCATCGAGCACCGCGCCTCGCTCGTCGTCCGCTTTGACTCCTCCGGCATCAAAACCGACAAGCTCATCGTCAACCAGATCATCCTCGCCCCATTTGACATCTCTGGCGACCACGGCGCCCTGCCGGCTGACGCCCTCGACATCGCCGATCAGGGCCTCGCCAAGCTCACCGGCGCCTACTGCATGAAGGGAAAGGTCAAGGTCTCCGTCGCCCTCGTTCGCTCCTCCATCAGTCCACAGGCCGACGACGCCGAAATCGCATCCCTCCAGATCTCTGACTGGACCCCCACCACCGTCGAAATCACCAAACCCCACACCGGCTGCAAATAGCTCTCCTCCGTCCAGGTCGCGCACTGCGCCGCGGCCTGGATTCCCCGCGCGCAGATTCCACGCACCCACCCTTCCCGCCTCATGGCAAGTAATCACAGGTTCTTTCGACGCAATCATTCGCAATGTCTTTTTGCTTGACTCTATCCCCGTCTTCGCACTAAGTTGCCTTATCGATCCTGTTCCAGGCAGTTGATCACCTTCAAGTCGTTGCAATCGTTCCCCCATTTGTTCACATCATCGCGATCCGGGCCGCTGTCGTTCCACGCCTTTCCCCGTCGTTGTGCTCAGGCAAGACATCCCCGCCTTGCGTCAACAACCATCACCAGCCCAGGAGGCCTTTTCATGCGCCCGTTCCAACTCTGTTGCGTCACCATGCTGGTCGTTGCCTCGGTTCTCTCCTCTGCCGCAGCCCAATCGGTCGGCAAAACCACCCTCTCCCACCTCACACTTAAAGGCACCACAGTCTTCGGCGCTCCGTCTCCCACCTACACCACAGTCAGCATCCTCAACTCAGCGCCTCAGGTCGATCTCGTCGGCGCGCGCAAGACATCCATCAGCGCCTCGGCCTCCGCGCCTGCCACACTTCCGGTGCCCATGCCTGCCTTGAACGCAATCTCCGCCGCCAGCCCTGCCGTCAACTTCACTGGCCTCACCACGGTGGACACTGCCTTTGCGAACGGCTACGTTGTCACCCCGCCCGACCAGGGACTCTGCGCCGGTCACGGATACGTCATGGAAGCCATCAACTCCTCCCTCGCGGTCTACAGCACCGCCGGAGCGCGCCTCACCACGCCCGCATCTGTCTACACCCTCTTCGGGCTTGATCCCGCTTCAAACCCCATCCTCAGCGATCCCCGTTGCTACTACGACGCTCCCACCCAGCGATGGTTCGTCTCCATGATCAATGTGCTCAACTTGAACACGGGGCGCAGCGACATCGTCCTAGCCGTCAGCCAGACCAGCGATCCCACTGGCGCCTTCAACATCTACTCCATTGACACCACCGACGACGGCCTCAACGGCACCCCCGCAGACTTCGGCTGCAATTCCAGTGATCCCTGCTTTGGCGATCAGCCCACCCTCGGCGCAGACGCCAACGGCATCTACCTCACCACCAACGAATTCGGCCTCTTCGCCAACGTCTTCAACGGCGCGCAGGTCTACGCCCTCTCCAAGTCCGGTCTTGAATCCGGCTCCATGCCCCCCGTCGTCCACATCGGCAACCTGCCCCTCGCGGAAGGCCTGGCCTACTCCATCCAGCCCGCCAGCTCCCCCGACCTCAGCACGGAAGACGGCTCCGGCGTCGAATACTTCCTCAGCGCGCTCGACTTCTACGGCACCCTCGACAATCGCATCGCGCTCTGGGCCCTCTCCAACACCGGCTCGCTCAACTCCTCCAACCCCTCCGTCACACTCAGCAACCAGATCCTCACCTCCGAGGTCTATGGCCAACCTCGCCCCGTGACGCAAAAATCAGGCCCCTATCCCCTCGGCCAGGCCCTCGGCGAGCCCGAAGAGAACATCGACTCCGGCGATGACCGCATGCAGAATGCCGTCTTCTCCAGTGGCCACCTCTGGGCCGGACTCAACACCATCGTCTCCGACGGCGCCAACATCAACACCGGCATCGCCTACTTCGATGTCAAGCCTTCCATGGACGGAAGCTCCGTCTCCGGCAATATCCAGGGCCAGGGCTATATTGCAGTCCAGGGCAACTCCGTCATCTATCCCGGCACCGGCGTCACCGCCGACGGCACCGCCGCCGTCTCCTTCACCGTCGCCGGCCCCGGATACTATCCCAGCGCCGCCTATGCCCACGTCACTCCATCCCATGCCACCGGCGTCAACATCGTCGCCGCGGGCCAGGGTCCGCAGGACGACTTCTCCGGCTATCCCCAGTTTGGGGGCATCGGCGTCGCCCGCTGGGGAGACTATTCATGGGGCGTCGCCGACGGCAGCTCCCTCTGGTTCGCTACCGAGCTCATCCCCGGCGGCATAGATAGCGCCAACTACTACACCGACTTCGGCACGCAGGTCTTCAAAGTCGACCTCGATCAATAACCTCTGCTCAGGATGGGGCGTCAATCAATCGGCGCCCCATCCTTCCAAGCCGTTCTCCCGCCGCCATTCCCATTCCCCAAGCCCTCCCGCATCACGGCACACCCCTCTTGACTCATATATCCGACCAATTTAGTCTTCTTTTAAATTCCGACTGAATCAGTCCGCATTACATTTGCCTCGATTTCGTCCGAATTTAATTCGGACTTATTTAGTCCTATTTTCAGGAGGTCTTCCCCGTGCCCCACCAGCGATTCTTCCCCCTGCTCTTGCGTATCCTGCCCATCCTTGCCGCCCTCGCACTCCCGCTCTTCCCTCGCACCACCCCCGCCCAGGAAAAACCCTACTTCGTCACCTACTCCCACGATCTTGAAGAGCCCGGCAACCTCGAAATCGAGTCCCGCACGGACCTCGCCCGCCCCGACGCCTCCACCCGCTTCGGCGCTGAGGCCGTCGAGTTGGAATACGGCCTCCGGGCCTGGTGGACCTCCGAGCTTTACCTCGAGGGCCAGACCACCCCGGCCGATTCCACCCTCTTCACCGGCTTCCGCATTGAAAACCGCATCCGCCCAATCCTCCGCGAACTCCCCATCAACCCCGTCCTCTACATCGAATACGAAAACATCTCCGATGCCGACAAGACTCTCCTTGAAGTCGTCGGCCACGACGGCCAGTCTGATCTCGCCGTCCCCAACGCCATTGCCCGCCGCACCATGCAGCACGAGGCCGAAACCCGCCTCATCCTCTCCTCCAACCTCCGCGCCTGGAACCTCTCCGAAAACTTCATCGCCGAAAAGAACCTCGGCCACGCGCCATGGGAGTTCGGCTACGCCCTCGCCGCTGCGCGCCCCCTCGCCACCGCCGCTTCGCCCCATCCCTGCTCGCTCTGCCTCCAGAACCTCACCGCCGGAGCCGAGCTCTACGGCGGCCTCGGCGACACCGACTCGCTCACCCTCTCCGACACCTCCCACTACATCGCCCCGCTCCTCGGCTGGCAGATCACCCCGTCCATGCGTCTCACCTTCTCGCCCGGCTTCGGCCTCACCTCCACCTCGCTCAACCGCATCTACCGCATCGGCCTCGCCTACGAGCTCGATCAGTTCGGCTCCCGCTTCTTCGCCCGCGACGGAGGTGCCCGCTGATGCGCCGCATGCTCGCTGTCTCACTCTTTCTCTGCGCCGCTCTCGCCTTCGCCGCCACTGCGGCTGACCGCTGGCAGCGCGTCCCACCGCGCGATCATGCCCGCACCAATCCCCTCGCCGCCAACCCTGACGCCATCGCGGCTGGCTTGCAGCTCTATCGCACCCACTGCGCCCAGTGCCACGGCCCCGCCGCACTCGGCGACAACCGCAAGCATCCCTCCCTGCGCACTGATCACGTCCGCTCGGCCACCGACGGCGACCTCGAGTGGTTCCTTCGCCAGGGCGATCTCGCCCACGGCATGCCCTCCTGGTCCAGCCTCCCCCAGACCCAGCGCTGGCAAATCATCGCCTACCTCCGCTCGCTTCCTCCAGCCGAATTCCCCCGTCCTCCTGTGCGATAGTTTCTGTGAGCCGTGCAAGCCGGAAGATCCTGCA
>JAJYCQ010000031.1 GCA_021778315.1 Acidobacteriota bacterium
AGCTCTCGATCTCGTCCTGACAGAACGCCTTGCAGAGATCACTCCAGAAAACGCTCACGCATGGTTCAGACACAAAGAATGCAGAGTATACCTATGAGAGAAATGCTCTAGTTGGTGGAGGTGGATGCGGTGGGGGTGCCGCGGGCGGTTAGTTGGCGGATCAGGTCTACTTCGCGCTGGCGGTAGGGGGTGTCGTCCTGGCGGAAGACTTCGTGGAACCAGATGGTGGGCTGGATGAGGATGTAGGGGCGCTGCCAGGAGTCCCAGGGGAGATAGGTTTGGGTTTTGCCGGCGACGAGGCCCCAGTTGATGGCGGCGATGTTGTAGCGCTTGGCGAGGGGGAGGATGGTGTCGAAGGTGCTGCCGTTGCCTCGGGCCATGTACTCGGTGCAGAGGAGCGGGCGGTGGTAGGGGAGGAGGGATTGGACCTTGGCTTCGAAGCCTTCGGGCCAGTCGTAGTTGTGGAAGGAGATGACGTCGGACTCGGCTAACTGAATTTTGGTGGTGGCGCTTTGGGTGCCGTTGGGGGACCAATCGCCTTGCCAGACACCGCTGGTGAGGGGCTGGGTGGGGTGCATGGCGCGGGCCCAGGCGAAGGCTTTGGGGAGGAGTTCGTCGACACGCTGGATCTTGGCGGGGAGGTCTTGTTCGCGGTCTGCTCCTTTGTTGTCGGGCTCGTTCCAGATGTCCCAGCCGAGGATGCGGGGGTCGTTGGCGAAGGCTCCGACGACGCCCTGGACGTAGGCCTTGAGCTGGGACTCGTCGGAGGGATTGAGGAGACGCTCTTTGCCGGGGCTCTGGACCCAGCCGGAGTTGTGGACTCCGGGGATGGGGGGATGCTGCGGGCCGAGGTGCGGGTTGGTCTCCCAGCAGGAGTCGAAGAGGACGAAGAGGGGGCGGATGTGATGGCGTGCGGCGATGGTGAGGAAGGCGTTGAGGCGCTGCTTGAAGCCTTCGGGATCCTGCTGCCAGAGTTGGTCCTGGAGGAAGACTCGCATGGTGTTCATGCCGATGGACTCGGCCATGCCGAGCTCTTTGTCGTTGAGCGCGGGGTTGAAGGTGGCGGCTTGAAACATTTCGAGCTGGTTGATGGCGTCGGAGGGAACGTAGTTGGCGCCGACGAGCCAGGGCTGCTGAGCATACCAGGCATTGGCCTGAGCTTCGGACCAGCGTGCCGGGGACTGCGCTGGAGTAGAGAGGGCGGGGGCGAGTAGCGTGAGGAGGAGGAGGGATCGGAGGGTCATGGTGCTCCTGTGGGGTTGGGGAAGCTGTGAACAAGTGTCCAGCATTCCCTCAGCGGCTAAAGCCGCGTTGAACTCGGTGAACTTATGGCGGGACTAAAGTCCCGCCCCTTCAAAACGACGACTTATGCAAAGTCCCGCAGCTTCAAGACGAAGACTTGTGCAAAGTCCCACAGCTCCAAAACGAAGACTTGTGGAGAGTCCCGCAGCTTCAAAACGACGACTTGAGCAGAGATTACTCAGGGTTTGGCGGGTGCTGTGGTGGGTTCGGGTCTTGGTTCGGCTGTGGATTCGTTGATGGTGAGGATCTGGTCGGCGGAGATGTTTTTGAGGGTCTGGATGGTGCCGCTGGGCCAGTGGATTTCGATGGTGTCGGCTTGCCTGGAGGCGCCGAGGCCGAAGTGGGCTCGCTTGTCGCTGGCGGAGAGATAGCTTCCTCCGGTGGTGACGGTGACCCATTGCGAGCCGGTGGCGGTGGTGAGTTTGATGACGGCTCCGATGGCGTCGCGGTTGCTGCGATGGCCGATGAGTAGGAGGGTGAGCCAGTGGTTGGTGGTTTTGGTTTCGTTGCGGATGACGTAGGCGGGGCCTCCGTTGGTGGAGACGACGGCGTCGATGCGGCCGTCGTTGTCGAGGTCACCGGTGGCGAGGCCGCGGGCGACCCAGGCTTGCTGGAAGACGGCTCCGGACTGGGCGGAGACGTCGACGAAGCCGTGGCCGGTGTTGAAGGCGAGGAGCATGGGCTCCTTGTAGTGGAGCTGCGGGTAGTCGAGGCTGATGGTGTCGAGGTCGTGGCCCTGGACGATGAGGAGATCCTTGCGGCCGTCGTTGTCGTAGTCGAGGAAGTGGATGCCCCAGCCGGAGTGGAGGAGGGTCATGCCGCCGATGCCGCTGACGTAGCTGTCGTAGGAGAAGCTGCCGTCGCCGTTGTTTTTGTAGAGGGCATATTTCTGGTTGGCGAGGTCGGTGATGACCATGTCGGGGAGGCCGTCGTTGTTGTAGTCCTGGAAGTCGATGCCCATGCCGGCGAAGGTGCGTCCGTCACCGTCGACGGCCATCTCGGAGGGGAGGCCGACTTCTTCGAAGGTGCCGTCGCCCTTGTTGCGGTAGAGGTATTCGAGCATGGAGTCGTTGGCGATGGCGATGTCGATTTTGCCGTCGCGGTCGAAGTCGGCGATGGCGATGCCGAGGCCTTTGCCGGGCTTGTCGAGGCCGAGCTTGGCGGCGACTTCGGTGAAGTGGCCGTTGCCGTCGTTGTGGTAGACGAGGGGGGCGATGGGGGCGAAGGTGTCGGGATGGCAGTAGGCGCGATGGCCTTCGCGATGCTCGCCGCAGTAGATGTCGTCGAAGTCCCACTTCATATAGCGGAGGACGACGAGGTCGAGGAGGCCGTCGTTATCGAGGTCGACCCAGGTGGCGGAGGTGGACCAGCCGCTGCCGGCGGTTCCGGATTGGGCGGTGACGTCGGTGAAGGTTCCGTCGCCGTTGTTGTGGTAGAGGTGGTTGCTGCCGAGGCCGGTGACGTAGAGGTCTTCGTGGCCGTCGTTGTCGTAGTCACCGACGGCTACTCCCATGTCGTAGCCGATGCCCTGGAGACCGGCTTTCTGGGTGACGTCTTCGAAGGTTCCGTCGGGCTTTTGATGGAAGAGGCGGTTCCAGGATTCGGGGCCGGATTTTTGGGGGATGGTGCCTTTGGGCGTCGGGTCGGCGAGGGGTGCGCCGTTGGCGAAGAAGATGTCGAGGCGGCCATCGTTGTCGTAGTCGAAGAGAGCGACGCCGGAGCCCATGGTCTCGATGAGGTATTTTTTTGTAGTGTGAGAGGCCTGGCCGTTGAAGACGACGTGGCTGGATTGGGTGATGTCGACGAAGGTGCCGGGGGTGGGCGCGGAGGCTGCGGCAGGCTTGGAGGCTTGCGCGTGGGACGAGAGAGCGAGGCTCGCGGCGAGGGGGAGAAGAAGGGCGGCGTGAAGGCGGTGGCGCAAGCGCGGGTGTCCTTGTAATCGGGAGGTGCGACGCGGAACGCCGAGAAGAGTTGCGGAGCGCCGCGAAGACTATGGTACAGGCGGAGAGCGAGACTGGGGAGTGGGAGGGTGAGGGAGGTGGTAAACGGTTACTGTACGGGGTGGGGAGTTCGCGTGGGGTAGCGGAAAACCACTATACTTCGAGCGATTAAGGGAAGAGTGGCATGGGTCGAGCGATTTTTGAAGAATGTTTGAAGAAAAGGTGGGCGCGCGGGGCCGGAGTGCTGGTGCTGGCGGGCTTGCTGTGCGGCGTGGGGAGAGGGTGGGCGCAGCAGATTCCGGCGGCTCCGCAAGCGGAGATTCCGTCGGCTCCGGTGCCTCAGGGAGAGGCGGCGGAGGCTCCCGTGAAGGAGGCTCGGAGGCTGATGGAGGCGGGCGAGTTTTCAAAGGCGGCGACGCTGCTGAAGGGGTATCTGGCGACGGAGAAGGGGTCGGCGGCGGCGCATACGATGCTGGCGTATAGCGAGATGCGGATGGACGACGCAAAGGACTCGCTGGAGGAGTACACGCGGGCTGCGGCGATTGCGAAACCGAGTGCGGGGGACCTGCAGAACGTGGCCAAGGATTATGTGCTGCTGGGGGACATGAAGGACGCGGAACACTGGGCCGTGGTGGCGGTGCAGATGGACGACCGGGATGCGGAGGGGTGGTATGTGCTGGGACGGATTCGGTTCACGCTGCAGCGGTTTCAGGAGGCGGCGACGTGCTTTGAGCGGTCGCTGGTGCTGCTACCGGGGAGTGTGAAGGCGGAGAATAATCTGGGGCTGTCGTATGAGGGGCTGAACCGGACGGACGATGCGATTGCGGCGTACCGGCGAGCGATTGCGTGGCAGGAGGGGACGGCGCATCCGAGCGAACAGCCGCTGCTGAACCTGGGGATCATTCTGGTTCATGAGGAGAAGCTGGCGGAGGCAAAAGAGGTGCTGGGGAAGGCGGTGGCGATCGCTCCAAAGGATCCGAGGATACGGGAGCAGCTGGGACATCTTTATCTGGATTTGAAGATGCTTCCGGAGGCGGAAGAGCAGCTGGCGGCGGCGATTGCCCTGGAGCCGAAGAAGCCGGCGCTGCATTTTCTGCTGGGGAAGGTGTATCACCAGGAGGGGCAGGAGGCGAAGGCGAAGGTGGAGTTTGAGGAGTCGGCTCGGCTGAGCGGGTACCACGCGAGTCCGGAGACGCGGTAGGGGAGAGGAAATCGGAGGCGTGGCGGGGTTGTTGTAATCGATTTAGTAGGGTTGCTGTAAACGGTTCCCAGGGTGTCGGAGGGTGTGGGGAGAGGTGGCAGGGGAGAGGTGGGGAGGTAGCATGAGCGATGCTCTAGACCGAAAGGTTGAGGGTTTTCTCCACTGATAGGCGATTTTTTCTTGACAACGCAGTAGTGCATGACCTACTGTTCTTTTGCTTTCCGTAAGCAAAAAATTGAGCTGTTGAGAAAACGCTTCCAGAGATTCAGCAGCAGTGTGCACTGGGGAAACGTTTGTGTTTGAAGTTGAGATAACGTTTTCCATGAAATTGGGTGAGGGCTAGGTAAGTCTCACTGAGCCACGAGTTTAGACGCAGATAGTTGGAATGATCGCAGCATTTTCAGGAGTGCCGAATGAAGACAGTGATAGCAAGGTTGGGTAGGTCAGCAGGTTGGGTGTTGGGAGTGCTTTTGGCGCTCGCAGTTCCGGGAATGGCGCAGTCCACACGCGGAGCTTTAACGGGAACGGTCACGGATGCGACGGGGGCGCTGATCCCCAATGCGAACGTGGTGGCGGTGAACGCGACGACGGGCGTGAAGAATACGACGGTGTCGACGTCGTCGGGCGACTATCGCTTTACGGAGCTTGCGGTGGGAACCTACACGGTGACGGTGACGGCGGCGGGGTTCGAGGCTGGGACGGCGACGGGCGTGACGGTGAGCATCAACAGCGTGTCAGCGTTGAATGTGAAGCTGAAGGTTGGAACGCAGAGCGATACGGTGACGGTGGACGCGAGCGGTTTGCGGCTACAGACGGCGACGTCGGATATCGGCGGGACGATTTCGCAGAAGCAGATTGAAGATCTGCCGCTGTCGATCGCGACGGGTGTGGGTGGATTGCGGTCGCCAGAGACGTTTACGTTTCTGCTTCCGGGCACGACGGGGCCTGGCACCGGAGGTAATGCGCCATTCCAGGGGAACGGTGTATTTCTTTCGAAGTTGAGCGGTGGTCAGAACTACGGCGCCGAAGTTCTGCTGGATGGCGCGAGTATTACGCGGAGTGAAAACGGGTCGTCGTTCGATGAGACGTCGCCGTCGATTGAAGCGCTGCAGGAGTTCAAGGTGACGACGTCGACGCCGTCGGCTGAGTTTGGGCGAACGACGTCAGGTATTGAGAGTTTTGCCACGAAGTCGGGTACCAACGCGTTTCACGGCACAGGGTTTGCGATTGTGAAGAACCGGGTGTTTGACGCGAACAGCTGGTTCAATAACGGATACAAGGCGCAGAACTGCGTGGGCGTGTCGGAGATCAACTGCGCTTACTCGAAGCCGAAGGACAGCAAGTTTGATTTTGGTGGAACGTTTGGTGGACCGATCCGTATACCGAAGCTGTACAACGGACGGGATCGCAGCTTCTTCTTCTTTGCGTGGGAGCAATACAAGCTACAGTTGGGCGGCAACACGCAGTCGACGGTGCCGACAACGACGGGAGGAACGACGGGACAGGGCGAAGTGGGTGGTGACTTCTCGGCGATCCTGGGTGGACCGACGAGCGTGATCAATCCTTGCACGGGGCTGCCGGTACTGCAGAACCAGATCTTCGATCCAGCGACGTCGAACATTAATGTGACGGCGACGAATCCGAATGGGATTCCTTGCCGGTTGCCGTTCGCGGGCAACATTATTCCTCAGACACGATTCAGTGCGGCGGCGAAGAACATGATTGCCGGGTTGCCTGCACCGAACCAGACGGCGACGCTGAACCTGCCGTATGGGTTCTACAACAACTATGCGATGGCTTCGGTTGCTCCGACGGCGAACACGACGTACACGATCCGCATCGACCAGAATGTGGGAGCGAAGAACAAGCTGTTTGCTTCGTACAGCTCTCGCGACAACTTCAGCCTGCATGGGTTGAACAATCTTCCGGGGCAGTTCAATTCGGGATCGTACACGCAGGACTTCCAGACGCATTACACTCGCGTGGGATGGGACTTCACGTTTACGCCGACGCTGTTGAACCACTTGAACCTGGGGTACAACAGGACGAACAGCAAGAACGTCTCGGTGTCGTTTTCGCAGGGGCCGTCTCCGACGAAGCTGGGAATTGCGAACGAGTATACGACGGCGTTTCCGATTGTGAACTTCGATGGGCTGGACAGTTTCAGCTCGTGGGGACAGCAGCAGAACGGAACGAACATCGACAACGGCAGCCGCGTGGATGACAGCGTGAACTGGCAGAGAGGCCGGAACAGCTTCAAGTTTGGCGTGGACTGGCGGTATCAGCAGTACTCGGTTGAGCAGTTCAACCTGGCGAACCTGAACTTCCTACGCAGTGAGACGGACGTTGCGGCGATCGGCGGGGTTCCTCAGTTCCAGAGCGGAAACAGCTTTGCGAGCTTGCTGCTGGGCGAGGTGGATAATGCGGGGCAGACGGTGTACAACCACAATCCACGCTGGAACTCGCACTATGAGGCGTTTTATATCGAAGACGATATGAAGGTGTCGAGCAACCTGACGCTGAATCTTGGTCTGCGGTATGACATTGATGTTCCACGCAAAGAGGCGGACAACTTCAGCTCGAACTTCAGCCTGACGGCACCGGATGCAGCGGCGGGCGGATTGCCGGGAGCTCTGGTGTTTGCGAAGAATTGCAATTGCAACACGGCGTGGGCGGACACCTGGTACAAGGATCTGGCACCACGGATCGGGTTTGCGTATGTGTTGCCAGGAACCAATGGCAAGCTGGCGCTGCGCGGTGGTGGAGCGATCATCTATGGACCGCTGCAGTACAACGACTTTGGTTCGTCGATGACGGCGGGCTATACACAGAGCCGTGGGATTGGAAGTTTCTATACGGGGCCTGGAACCGCGGGTGGATATAGCCCGGCATTCCAACTCGACCAGGGCTTCCCATCGATCAGCTTTGCACCCAGCCTTGATCCGTCGCAACTGACGGCTCCGAATGGACCGGGAAGTTTTGGTCCGGTTGGCGGCGAGTTGATCTTGCCAAAGGATGGACGGCCGTCGATGACGAGCAACTGGAGCTTGCAGTTGCAGGATGAGCTGGCGCAGGATTTGATTCTGTCGATCGGGTACATCGGTCAGACAGCACAGAACCTGAAGACGGGCTTCCTGACGAACATCAACAATATCTCTGAGAACTATTTCTCGATGGGCGATCATCTGAACGATCCGTATAACCTGATTCCATTGGGTGGATCGTCGGATGGAGTGAAGGCGCCGTATGCGAGCTTCACGGGCAACCTGGGACAGGCTCTGCGGCCGTTCCCACAGTATGACTACATTGCGGGAGATTGCTGCCTGGAGAATCTGGGCCACTCATCCTACGATGCGGCGGTGATTTCACTGGAGCGCCGGTTCCGGCAGGGCTTCAATCTGCAGGCCTCGTATACGTGGTCGAAGAACCTGACGGATGCGGATTCGGCTCTGCCGTTCCAGGTAGAAGGACAGCAGGCGCAGGGACAGAGTTCGACGAACCTGCGGCTGGAGAAGGCGGTGAGCTTGCAGAATACTCCGCAGGTTTTCTCACTGAGCTATCTGTATCAACTGCCGTTTGGAAAGGGACGTCACTTCCTGAACAACAACCGCGCGCTTGACTATGTGATTGGCGGATGGGAGGTTGGAGCCATCCACCGGTACCAGAGTGGACAGCCGATTCCTTTCGGATGCGCGACGGGAATTCCTTACTACCAGAACTGCATTAGCTTTACGCAGGGACCGGCGGTGATGTCGCAGGGAGGGTTTGCGAGCGCGGCGTACAAGAAGAACAAGAATGGACCGAACTTCTTCAACGGGCAATCGTGGTTCAAGCCAGCGTATCGTCCGGCTGGATATAACGGGCCGAGCGATCCTGGTGTGACGCTGGAGAACTCTGCGTTCGTGGATCAGAATCACGAGGGGCCGGGATGGTTCCGTCCTGCATCGCCGACTTGCCCGGATGGATGCTCGTATGTACCGTTCTCGCTGGGTAATATTCCACGCGTGACGGAGGCGATCACCGGACCGATCTACAAGGCGGAAGACGTTAGCTTGCTGAAGACGTTCTCGATCACAGAGCGAGTGAAGTTCCAGTTCAAGGCTGAAGCGTTCGACGTCTTCAACCGTCACCGCTTTGGACTACCGAACCTTGAGCCCAATGCTTCGACGGGCGGAGGAGCGTTCGGTATCCCAACGTACACGGACTATGGTCCACGTAATATGCAGGTGACTGGAAGGATTAACTTCTAGGAAACCTGAGGTGCTGTGGTAATGTTTCAAGGCCTAAGGGTGAAGCGATGCTTCACCCTTAGGTTTTTATCGACGACCGAGCGGCTGGGCGGATCATTGCTCCGAGGCCGGGGCGGCAGTAGAATTTCGCGCAAGGAGCTAGCCCGCGAGGAACTAGCTCGCAAGGAACTATGGTGACGGCGACCCTTACACTTCTGTTGGCGGTGACTCTGAGCGGACAGATGGCGACGGGGGAGGATGTTCGCGCGCTGGTGACGGAGGCTCGGGGGCTGCAGGCCGCGGGCAGACTGGATGAGGCCAGAGATGTGTACGAGCGCGTGCTGGTGGCGGAACCGGGAGACGCGGAGGCGCAGGAGGGCATGGCGTCGACGAGCGAAACGATTTCGCTGAAGGCGAGAGCTGCGGGCGATATGAATGGTGCTCTGGAGACGCTGGTGCGGGCGCAGAAGGTGGAGCCTGATGAGCAGCGGGTGTTGTTGGATCTTGGAATTCTGGAAGATGAGATGTCGCTGGATATGGACGCGGTGAGTACGCTGGAGCACCTGGTGGCGCTGAAGCCGGTGGACCCGAATGCGTTCTATGCGTTGGCGAGAGTGGACCTGAACCTGGGGAGACTGGCGGCGGCGGAGGAAGAGATGCGGGCGTATCTGAAGGTTCGGCCGCTGGATGCTTCGGCGCACTACGGGCTGGGAAGAATTTATCTGCAGGGGCTGGAGTTCGAGAAGGCGCAGGGGGAGTTTGAGGAGTCGATACGGATTCAGCCGAAGCAGAGCGAAGGGTACTACGAGCTAGGGCAGGCGTATCTGAATCAGAACAAATTTGAGGAGGCGATTGCGCAGTTTAAGACGGCGTTGGTGCGGGACCCGAAGCATGGTGGGGCGCTGGTGGGGATCGGCACGGCGTACTTCAAGCTGAAGCAATACGACAAGGCGAAGGAGTGGCTGGTTAGGGCGACGGAGGCTGCTCCGGAGTATCAGCCGGGACACTACTACCTGGGATTGACGCTGGCGAGGCTGGGCGATGCGGCGGCGTCTCGACGAGAGTTGGATGTGGCTACGGAGTTGGCGGCGAAGGAGAATGAGACGTCGGCGACGAGGCTGCGGTTGCTGCATCCGGAGGGTCAGCCGTGAGAGCTGGAGACGAGATGCTGGTGAAGGCTGAGACGCGATGGGGATGGCTGGTGGTGGGGTGCTTGTTGTTGGGGGCGCAGATGCGCGGGCTGTGCTTTGCGGGAGCGCAGCAGGTTACGCAGCAGGGTGTTCAGGATTCGCACTGGATGGATGCGGGTGCAGCGGCGCTGCGGCGGGGAGATGCGAAGACGGCGGAGGAGGACTTTCGGCAGCAGCTGACGGTGACTCCGGGATCTGCGGATGCGATGTTGGGCGTGGGGCTGGCGGAGCTTCGCGAGGGGAAGATGGGAGACGCGGAGCGGGACCTGGCGAAGGCGAGCGAGATGAATCCGGCGATGCTGAGCGCGCATATGTTTCGGGGGATTGCGCTGTTTCAGATGAACTCGGTGGAGGCTGCGATTGCGGAGATGCAGGAGGAGATTCGGCTACAGCCGAAGAACGTGGAGGCGCTGACGTGGCTGGGGATTATGCAGCTGCAGGCGGGGAAGCCGAAGCTGGCGGCGGTTCCTCTGGATGAGGCGGGGGAGTTGCGGCCGGGAGATCAGAATATTTTGTACTACGAGGTGCGGGCGCATACGCTGGCGGCGCAGGAGTCGTTCCGGGAGCTGTTCAAGATGGATCCGGATTCGGCGTATGTGCATCGGGCGCAGGCGGAGATTGACTCGGAGTCGCAGCAGCCGGATAAGGCGATTGTGGAGTACCAGGCGGCGATCAAGAAGTCTCCGTCGAATGCGGAGTTGTATGAGGCGCTGGGGAATGAAGAGCAGAAGGTGAGCCATGTGGCGGAAGCTCGGAGTGCGTATGAGGCGGAGCTGGCGCTGACTCCGGGGAGTGCGATTGCGCTGTTCAACTTGGGCAAGATTGAGGTGGAGACAGGCGATGCGGCGCAGGGAGTGGCGCTGCTGCGGCGGGCGCTGGAGGCCCATGCGAGTGCGGCTCCTACTTGCTTTTATTTGGGGCTGGGGTTGTCGAAGATGGGGAAGAGCGAGGAGGCGGTGGGATGGCTGGAGCGGGTGCTGACGAGTGAGCCGTCGGAGTTTATACGGGAGAGAGATGAGTACGAGCTGGTGAGGGTGTATCAGCGGCTGAACCGGAAGGCGGACTCGGACCGGGCGCTGGAGGAGCTGAAGAAGCTGAAGGCGAAGGCGGCTCCTGCTGGCGCGGGGGGGCCGTAGGTTGCGGGAGTCTGGGGAGACGATCCGGAAGAGTTGAGGTGAGGTTTATTCGTTGACACAATGATGTATACAATGTAGTTTTATTTGCGGAAAACGTTTGCTGCAGTTGTGGGATGTTTGCACCGATGGGTGCGATCTGCGAGTTGGTTCGAGTTGTTCGAGAAGGTCAGGAGAGAGACATGAAGGCGCTTGAGGGTTTGGAGATCTGGTTCGTAACGGGGAGCCAGCATTTGTATGGGGCTGAGGCATTGGCGCAGGTTGCGAAGAACTCGCAGGTGATTGCGGCGTCGCTGGACGCGGAGACGGCGATACCGTTCAAGGTGGTGTTCAAGCCGGTGCTGACTACTCCCGAGGAAGTGCGGGGGCTGTGTCGCGAGGCTAACAATGCGGAGAATTGCATTGGGCTGGTGCTGTGGATGCATACGTTTTCTCCGGCGAAGATGTGGATTGCGGGATTGACGTCGCTGACGAAGCCGTTTTTGCATTTGCATACGCAGTTCAACCGGGAGCTGCCGTGGTCGTCGATTGATATGGACTTCATGAATTTGAACCAGTCGGCGCATGGGGATCGCGAGTTTGGATTTATTACGGCGCGGCTGCGGCTGGCTCGCAAGGTGGTGGTGGGGTTCTGGAAGGATGCTGAGACGGTTGCAGAGGTGGCGACGTGGACTCGTGCTGCGGCGGGCTGGCACGAATCGCAGAACCTGAAGGTGGCGCGGTTTGGTGACAATATGCGCGAGGTTGCGGTGACGGACGGCGACAAGGTAGAGGCGCAGGCGCGGCTGGGGTACAGCGTGAATGGATATGGCGTGGGCGACCTGGTGGCTCGGATGAATGAGGTGACGGATGCCGAGGTTGATGGGCTGGTGAAGGAGTATCGCGAGAGCTATTCGATTGCGAAGGAGCATGACCGGCCGGATGCGATTCGTACGGCGGCGAAGATTGAGTTGGGGCTGCGTGGATTTTTGGAGGAGGGAGGGTTCGGAGCGTTTACGGATACGTTCCAGGACCTGCATGGGCTGGAGCAGCTTCCGGGGATTGCGGTGCAGCGGCTGATGGCGGACGGATATGGGTTTGGCGGCGAGGGAGATTGGAAGACGGCGGCGCTGGTGAGGACGATGAAGGTGATGGCGCATGGCCTGCCGGGTGGCACGTCGTTCATGGAGGACTATACGTACGACTTTAGCGGGACTCCGAAGATACTGGGGTCGCACATGCTGGAGGTTTGTCCGTCGATTGCGGCGGGTAAGTCGTCGTTGGAGGTTCATGCGCTGGGGATTGGGGGGAAGGCGGATCCGGTGAGGCTGGTGTTCACGGCTCCAAGCGGGCCGGCGGTGGTGGCTTCGCTGGTGGATATGGGGAATCGCTTTCGGATGATTGTGAATGAGGTCGATGTGATTCAGCCGGAGGAGGAGTTGCCGAAGTTGCCGGTGGCTCGTGCGGTGTGGCTGCCGAAGCCTAGCTTGCGCGTGGCGGCGGCGGCGTGGATCTATGCGGGCGGAGCGCACCATACCGGGTTCAGCCAGGCGTTGACGATGGAGCATCTGGAGGACTTCGTGGAGATCGCTGGCGTGGAGATGGTGAGGATCGATGCGGAAACCCGGCTGACGCAGTTTCGGAAGGAGCTGCGTTGGAGTGAGGCGACTTACTGAGGCTGTGGCGGTCTACACCGCTATTGATCGTGTGAGTTAAGGCAAGAGCGCGCGAATGACATGGGGTCATTCGCGCGCTGGCTTTTTAGGGGAGGGTTATTCAATGGAATAGGTGTGGGTGCCGCTGCCGATGGATTCGGTTTTGTTGTTGGGGAGGAGGACGGTGGCGGTGGTGTTGGGGGGGAGGGTGATGGTGAAGCGGTGGGTGGATTGCTTCCAGTCGGAGACGATGGTGCCGTAGGCGGAGTCGTACTCGACGTGGAGGGCGGGGAGCGCGGGGTCGAAGTGGGGTTGGATGGTGAGGTGGTGGAAGCCGGGGCCGGTGGCGTCGGTGTCGATGCCGGCGGCGCGACGGTAGACCCAGGCCATGACGGAGCCGAAGGCGTAGTGGTTGTAGGAGTTCATGCTGGGGTCTCCGGTGTCGCCGTTCCAACGCTCCCACCAGGTGGTGGCTCCTTTGCTGACCATGTAGCCCCAAGAGGGGTAGGTGTCGGCGAGGAGAAGTTTGAAGGCTAGATCGGTGTGCTGATTTTCGTCGAGGACGGAGAGGAGGAAGGGCGTGCCGAGGAAGCCGGTGGAGAGGTGGTTGCCGTGGGCTGCGATGTCCTTGACGAGGCGGTCGGTCATGTTGGCGCGGAGGTTGGTGGGGGCGATTCCGGTGAAGATGGTGGCTAGGTACGCGGTCTGGGTGTTGCCTTCGACGCTGCCGTCGGGTTTGAGGAAGGCGGTGCGGTAGGCGGCGGCGATGGCTTCATATTGTTGCTGATATTTTTCGGCGTCGGCGGGGCGGTGGAGGGCGGTGGCCATCTCGGTCATCTCACGGGTGACGAGGGCCCAGTAGGCGGTGTCGATGAGGGTCTTGGGGGTGTGCTGATCGGGGGCTAGCCAGTCGGCGTAGTTGTTGCCGAGGGCGTTGCGGCGAACGTAGTCGGGGTTGTTGGTGAGGATGAAGCTGGCCCAGCGTTCCATGGCCGGCCAGGAGCGCTCGACTACGCTGAGGTCGCCGTACTGGAGCCAAGCGGCGTAGGGGATGAAGACTCCGGCGTCGCCCCAGCCGGGGGCTCCGGGAGTGGGGCCGAGGATGTTGGGGGAGACGTCGGAGAAGGCTCCGGCGGGGGTCTGGGCGTCGGTGACGTCGAGCATGAATTTGTGGGTGAAGGCGTCGATGTTGAAGTTGTAGGTACCGGTGCGCCAGAAGGCTCCGGCGTCGCCCATCCAGCCGAGGCGCTCGTCGCGCTGTGGGCAGTCGGTGGGGATAGAGACGAAGTTGCCGCGCTGGCCCCAGGCACCGAGCTGGTTCATCTTGTTGAGGGTGTCGCTGGAGCTGGTGAGGCGGACGGTGGGGGGCTCGGAGAGGCTGTTGTAGACGAGGCCGTCGAGGGTGGAGAGGGTGGGGGGAGTGGAGGGCTGGCCGCCGAGGAAGGAGAGCTCGACGTAGCGGAAGCCGTGGAAGGTGAAGGCGGGGGTCCAGGTTTCGTCGCCGGTGCCGGAGAGAGCGTAGGTGTCGGTGGCGTCGGCGTTGCGGAGGTTGGTGGTGTAGATGCTGCCGTCGGGGTTGAGGCGCTCGGCGTAGCGGAGGCGGGCGACGGTGCCGCGGGGGCCTCGGATGTGGAGGAGGATGTTGCCGACCATGTTCTGGCCCATGTCGTAGATGGTGGGGTGGGCGGCGTTGGCGGGATTGAGGCTGATGGGGTGGAGGGTGAGCGTGGTGCTGATGGGAAGGTCGGGCTGCGCGGTGAGAGCGAGGTCGCTGTCGGGTGGAGTTGCGGTGGTGGCGGCGGTCCAGTGCGAGGCGTCGAAGTGGGGAGCGCTCCAGCCGGGTTGGGCGAGGCGGGCGTCGTAGGATTCGCCTCCGTAGATTTCGGAGAAGGTGATGGGCGCGGGGGCGGTGAGCCAGGTGGGGTCGGTGATGATGGTCTGGTGGGTGCCGTTGGCGAGGGTGAGGTCGAGCTGCGCGCGGAGGAGATTGGGGCCGCGCGTGTAGCGGAAGCCGATCCAGGTCATCGGAGAGCTGTACCAGCCTCCTCCGAGGAGGACGCCGAGGGTGTTGGCGCCGTGGGTGAGGAGGGGCGTTACGTCGTAGGTCTGGTAGAGGACTCGCTTGTGGAAGTCGGTCCAGCCGGGGGAGAGGAGGGTGTGGGGAGCGACGGGTTTGCCGTTGAGGAAGGCCTGGTAGGCTCCAAGGGCGGTGAGGGTGAGGCGCGCGGAGCGGATGGGGGAGCTGACGGAGAAGTCTTTGCGGAGGAGGGAGGCGTCGGTGGCGATGCGGTCGGGGCCGGGGACGGTTTGCTGGCGGTCGGGGCCGATGCCGAAGGGAGCGGAGAGGGTTCCGGCGATCTGGGCGGCGGCCCAGGGCGAGGCGGAGTTGGAGCGGGCCTGCCATTGGTCGTTGGTGACGATGCGGTCTTGCTGGCCGTTGGCGCGTGTGATGTGGATGGAGGCGGCGATGGCGGAGGGGGCGGTGGTAGAGGGAGTGTCGGTGCGGTGCGCGGTGACGTCGAGGAGGACTTCGTTGTCGCCGGGGTGAAGGAGGGAGGCGATCTCTTCGCGGTCGAAGGCTCCCCACTCGTTGTGATGGCCGGTGACGGTGCCGTTGACGCGGGCGGTGAAGTCGCCTCGGACGAGGACGTGGAGGCTGGCGGCGGAGGGCGCTGCGTCAAGATGGAAGCGGTAGCGGAACTGCGCGGGCGTGGCCGAGGGGACGTGCATGGGGTCGGAGTTGGGGAGCCAGAGGTAGCGGATGGCGCTGAGTTCGTGCTCGTCGGCGGGATCGTTGCGGGTGATCCACTGGGCCTTCCAGTCGGCGGGGGTGAGGAGGCCGGTTTCGAAGGAGGCGGGGAGGGAGGCGGTGTGCTGACCCTTGTTGTCCCAGACGATGACCTTCCAGAGGTAGCGCTGCTGGGGGCGGAGGGGAGTGCCGGCGTAGGGGATGTCGAGTGAGGCGGAGGAGGGGAGGCGGCCGGAGTCCCAGGCGTCGGTGTGGCCGGGGAGGAGGTGGGCGGCGTCGGTGGCGACGAGGATTTCGTAGCCTGATTGGAGCCAGTTGGGAGTGTGGGCGTCGCTGCGCCAGGAAAAGGTGGGGTGTGGGGTGTCGATACCGAGGGGGTTGGGGAGAGCGTTGGTGCGGAGATGAACGGGGGCGGCCTGCGCTGCTGCGGCGAGGGAGAGGAGGACCAGAGCGAATTTCGACATAGGGATAAGGCCTCGGCTTTCTAACTGGAACATGATACCCGTAATGGAATTATCTTGAGGAGCAAAACTCTGGGGGTATGCAGGAGATGGAGTTGGAGTGTTGGGAACGGGACTGGATATTTGAGCGATGCAACCTGAGTGGGCGGCAAGGGTGTCATACACTTAAGATGGTTGTTGATTGGACCAGAGATCAAGCCAACGTGCTCCGCCCACGAAGAATGCGGAGGGATCCTGGTGCAAAATGATTGCTTCAAAGAAGCAGAGACCTCCGCCGAAGAGCTTAATGACGGAGGTTCGCGTGGTGGCGATTGGAGCGTCGGCAGGTGGGCTGGAAGCTCTTTCGGCGATTCTTCGCGCATTGCCCACGGATATCGCACTGGCGTTCATTCTGATACAGCATCTTGATCCGAAGCATCGAAGCATGCTGCCTGAGTTGCTGGCGAAGGTGACGAAGATACCTGTGCTGGAAGCTCTGGATGCGATGAAGATCGAGTTGAACCATATCTACGTGATGCCGAGCAACGTCGATATTTCGATCATGGATGGACACTTTGGGCTGAAGCCACGGGTGCTGGATGCGCACCAGCAGAATCTACCGATTGATATTTTTATGCGGTCGCTGGCGGAGGTGCGGAAGAGCCAGGCGATTGGGGTGGTGCTGTCGGGCACGGCGTCGGATGGGACGGCAGGGGTGGAGGCGATTCGGGCGGCGGGCGGAGTGACGTTCGCGCAGGATCCTGAGACGGCGAAGTTCGATGGGATGCCGAGGAACGCGATTGATTCGGGGTGCGTGGATTTTGTGTTGTCGCCGGAGAAGATTGCGGAGGAGTTGGCGTGGATGACGCTGCATCCGGGGCGCAGGAGGTCAGTGAAGGTGGTGGAAGAGGTGAAGAGCGACGCAGATTATTTCACCTCGATTCTGGAGATGGTGAGTGCTTCGCAGGGTGCGGACTTCAGCAAGTACAAGCAGAGCACGCTGCAGCGACGGACGCAGCAGCGGATGGCGTCTCTGAGCATCGCTTCGCTGGGGGCGTATGCACATTATCTGGGCGAGCATCCGGAGGAAGTGGCGAAGCTGACCGACCAGGTGTTGATTCCGGTGACGGAGTTTTTTCGGAACCCGGAGGTGTTTGAGGATGTGTCGCAGACGATACTTCCAAGGATTGGGGGAGAGGGAACGAAGGGGAGCCTGCGGATATGGGTAGTGGCTTGCTCGAGCGGAGAGGAGGTCTATTCGCTGGCGATGGTGCTGCTGGAGTACCTGGGGGCGAAGGCCGAGGGGTGCCAGATACAGATCTTTGCTACCGACATCAGCGACCGTATGATTGCGAAGGCACGGGCGGGGACGTATGCGGAAAACGCGATGAAGAATGTTTCGGCGGAGCGCAGGGAACGATTCTTCACGAAGGTGGCGGCTGGGTATCAGATCAATAAGTTGATACGAGACCGCTGCGTGTTTGCTCGTCACGATGTGACGAAGGACCCGCCGTTTTCGAATCTGGATTTAATTTCGTGCCGGAATTTTTTGATTTATGTGCAGCCGGAGTTGCAGGAAAAAATACTTTCGACGTTTCATTATTCGTTGGGTTCGACGGGGTATCTGCTGCTGGGAAGCGCGGAGAGCGCGGCATCGTAGCCGGAGATGTTTACTCCTTTGAGCAAGAAGAACAAGATTTATGCGAAGAAGGCTGGCACGGCTCGCCAGCAGCGGACATTCAACGCGAACAGACGTCCCATGGAGGCGAGTGCATTGCCGGAAGCGAAGGTTCAGCCCATCAGCCGCAGCAGTCAGAGTGAAGCTGACCTACAACAGAGTGCGGATCGAATTGTGTTGAGAGAGTGTGCTCCTCCGGGAGTGATTGTGAACGATGCTCTGGAGATTTTGCAGTTTCGGGGACGGACGGGCTTGTACCTTGAGGCGGCGTCGGGACGAGCGAATTTGAATGTGTTGACTATGGTTCGTGAAGACCTGGCGATCTCGCTGCGCACGGCGATAGTGGCGGCGAGGAAGAAATCGATTGCGGTGAGGAAGAAGGATGTGGCGTTTTTGCATAATGGCAAACGGCATGTGGTGGATCTGTCGGTGATACCGATGGAGGAGGTCCTGGGGATTGCAGGGCGATGCTACCTGGTGCTGTTTGAAGACGCGATTCCGGCGGTTGAGGCGTTGGGGAAGAAGGGGTCGAAGCTGCCGTTGAAGGCAGGGGAGCTGCTGCAACGGGAGCTGATGGAGAAGAAGAGTGAGTTGCAGGCTGCACGGTCGCTGCTGAAGGAACATATGGCGTCGCATGAGGAGCTTCGCGAGGATTACCAGTCGGCGAATGAAGAGATGCTTTCGGCGAATGAGGAGCTGCAGAGTACGAACGAAGAGCTGGAGACTTCGAAGGAGGAGTTGCAGGCTACGAATGAAGAACTGACGACGGTGAATGATGAGTTGAACAGTAATAATTCGACGCTGCATCTGATGGGGAACGATCTTAAGAATTTGCTTGAGAGCACGGTGATACCGATTGTGATGGTGGATAACGGCCTGCGGGTGCGTCGGATGACTCCGACGGCGGAGGCGATCTTCAAGGTGCTTCCGGTGGATATTGGACGACCGATCACGGACTTTAAGGCGGACTTGAATGTGGATCTGAAGCCGCTGCTGGCGGCGGTGCTTGGGAACGCGGTGAATGTGGAGCGAGAGGTGCAGGACCATCAGGGGCACTGGTACCGGCTGCAGATCAAGCCGTACAAGACGCTGGATAATCGCGTGGATGGAGCGGTGCTGGTGCTGATGGATATCGACGTGATCAAGAAGCGGAATCAGGAGTTGATTCTTGCGGCGGATTTCACGAGGTCGATTATTGAGACGATGCCGGAGCCGGTGCTGGTGCTGAGTGCGGAGCTGAAGGTGTTGATGGCGAATCACTCGTTCTACCAGGCGTTTGAAGTGACGCCGGAGGCGACGGTGAACCAGTTTGTGTATAGCCTCGGCGACGGGCAATGGAACAAGCCGGATCTGCGATCGCTGCTGGAGGAGGTGTTGCCGCATGACCGGGACTTTCTTAGCCACGAGGTTACGTATGACTTTCCGGGTCTTGGATGGAAGTCGTTCATGCTGAGTGGGAGGTACATGGTGCAGGATCCGGAGGTGGTTCCGCTGATTCTGCTGTCGTTTACGGATATGACGAAGCGGAAGAAGATTGAGGCGGCGTTGATCCAGGCGGAGAAGCTGGCGATTGCGAGCCGGCTGGCGGCGTCGATTGCGCATGAGATTAATAATCCTCTGGAGGCGATCACGAATCTGCTGTACCTGGCTTCGACGGGAGAGGATTCGGTTGCGACAAAGGCGTTTGCTACGCAGGCGCTGGAAGAGGTGGGCCGGGTATCGCATATTACGCAGCAGACGCTGAAGTTTTACAGGCAGTCATCGGCGCCGTCGACTGTGAAGATTTCGGAGATTCTGGAGTCGCTGCTGGTGCTGTATCACGGGAAGCTGCTGGCGAATCAGGTGGAGGTGCATCGAGAGTATCTAGAGGCTCCTACGATCCTTTGCCTGGCGGGGGACCTTCGGCAGATCTTTGCGAATGTGATTGCGAATGCTATCGACGCGATGATGACGGGAGGGACGCTGACGATGCGGGTGAGGGCGTCGCGAGACTGGCGCGATAAGGGCCGACTGGGTGTGCGGACTACGATTGCGGACTCGGGGACGGGCATGACGGCGGAGACGATGTGCAAGATATATGAGCCGTTCTTTACGACGAAGGGTGAGACGGGAACGGGACTGGGGATGTGGGTTTCGGCGCAACTGGTGGAGCGGCTGCAGGGAGATCTGCGGGTGCGGAGCCGAACGACTAAGGGGAAGAGTGGGACGGCGTTTTCGCTGTTTTTGCCGGTGGAGATCAAGGCGTAAAGTGGCGTAGCTAGAGCCAGCCTCGGGTGCGGGCGATGCGGGCGGCGTCGACTCGATTGACGGCGCCCAGCTTGGCGATGGCTTCGGAGAGATAGTTGCGGACGGTGCCTTCGGAGAGGCGGAGCTCGGCGGCGATGTCGGCGGAGGAGCGGCCTTCGCCGGCTCGCTGAAGGATTTGGCGCTCGCGGTCGGAGAGAGGATCTTCGTCGGCGGTCCAGGCTTCGTCGGCGAGAGCGGGGTCGATGGCGCGGAGGCCGGAGTGGACTCGGCGAATGGCTTCGGCGAGCTCGGAGGCGGGACGATCTTTGAGGAGATAGCCGCGGGCTCCGGAGTCGAGTGCTCGGCGAAGATAGCCGGGGCGGGCGAAGGTGGTGAGGATGATGACGCGGGCTTTGCTGTCGGTGGGCTTGAGGTCGGCGGTTAGGGCTTTGATATCGGCGGCTAGTTCGAGGCCAGTTTTTTCGGGCATCTCGATGTCGGTGACGATGACGTCGGGGGAGTGGAGGCGGGCGAGCTTGAGGGCGTCGCGGCCGTTGGCGGCCTGGGCGATGACGGTGATGTCGGGCTCGAGATCGAGGAGAGCGGCGAGAGCTCCGCGGAGCATGGTCTGGTCTTCGGCGAGGAGGACGCGGATGGTCACAGGATTCCCTCAGGGGCTAAAGCCCGGATTTGTTGGCGAGGGGAATGGCGGGGCTGAAGCCCCGCCCCTTCAAAGCGGGATGGGTGGGGTGGGGCCATGGGGTTCCATTTGACGCGGAGTGGGTGGGATGGGGCCATGGGGTTCGGTGGAACCCACATCTCAGAATCGAGATGTGGGGCACCCGGCTTGGGCGAGGCTGCTGTAGGGGGCGCGGGAGACGCGGTAGACGAAGCAGGCGAAGTCGGTGAAGCCCATCTCGAGAGGGTTGGTGGGAGGGCCCTGGGCTTGCTCGGCGGAGGGGTTGTCGAG
>JAJYCQ010000005.1 GCA_021778315.1 Acidobacteriota bacterium
CACGCACGCTCACTACGGTAGCGATCCTTGCCTCGCTTGCAGGATGCAAGGTCGGGCCGAACTATAAGCGACCGGTAGTCGATACACCCGCGAGTTATCGCGGAGCGCTTGCACCGGACATTGCAGCGAACGAAACCACTGCTCCGCTTGGAGCGCAGAAGTGGACGACGGTCTTCACTGATCCTGTACTGCAAGGTCTGATCACCGAAGCGCTGAAGAATAATTATGACGTGAAGATCGCTGCGGACCGCGTGCTCGAGGAGCAGGCGCAGGTTGGTATCACAAAGGCGGCCCAGTATCCGATGCTGAGTGTTGGTGGTTCTTACGATGCTCTCGGGCTTCCGAGCGGGCTGCTCAACAGCTTCAACAACAACTCCAGCAATAGTTCGAGTAGCTCAAAGAAATCGACAGCGACACATTATTATGCGGGTGGTCTGACGGCGTCGGTGGCGTGGAATCTGGATTTCTGGGGCTACTATCGTCGCCAGACGGAGGCTGCGCAAGCGCATCTACGTGCAACGGAGTGGGCACAACAGACGACGTACAGCACGCTGGTGCAGAGTGTGGCGACGTCCTACTATCAACTGCGGACGCTCGATGCCGAACTTGCGATCACGAACGATACGCTGGCCGCGCGGAAGCAATCTCTCGACCTGACGAAGAAGTTGGAGCAGGGCGGGTCGGATTCGATGGCGGATGTGCGCCAGGCTGAGGAACTTTATTTTGCGGCGCAGGCGCAGATCCCTGATCTTGAACGACAGATTCAACAGCAAGAGAATAATTTAAATCTGTTGCTTGGACATGCTCCGGGGCCCATTGTCCGGAGTGAATCAAACGCTTCGATTGGCAACGAACCACACCCCGCAGAGGTGCCAGTGGGACTGCCTTCTGAGTTGCTCGAGCGGCGCCCTGATGTTCGGCGCGCGGAGGAGTTGCTGATCCAGGCGAATGCCAACATCGGCGTTGCGCGGGCACAATATTTTCCGCAACTGTCCATCTCGGGCTCGGGCGGGACGTCGAGTAATCAATTGAAGGGTCTGGTTGATACGGGCAATATGTACTACTATGCGATCGGCAGTTTGTCGCAACCGATCTTCGATGGGGGAAGGATACGCAGTAACTATCGATTGGCGCAGGCCGCGCACAAAGAGTTGTTGGACACGTATCAGCAGACGATTGCAGGTGCGCTGCGCGATGTGTCGAACGCGCTCATTGCGTATAGCAAGACGCGCGAGTATCGCGAGCAACAAGAGAAGCAGACGGCGGCCTCGGCGGACGCGGTGCGGCTTGCGCGCATGCGGTACAACGGCGGATATACGAGCTATCTGGAGGTGCTGACGACGGACACGAATTTGTATAACTCGCAGCTGACGCTCGAGGCCGCACAGCAGCAGGAGGCGTTGTCACTGGTCCAGTTGTATAACGCGCTGGGGGGCGGTTGGTAGACGTTGCGCTAGAGATCGGAGTGTAGACGATGCTGCCACTCTGCGATGGTCTTACGCTCGGTGGCGGGAAAGGTGAGGTGCCCGACCTTGCGGCCAGGGCGCGCTTCCTTGCCGTAGTCGTGACGAAAGAGCCCTGGATATAGGGCTGTTTCAGCCTCTGGCGGCATGGTGCCAATGCAATTGAGCATCACGGTCGGATGGCTGAGGGTGCTGCCTAGCTCCAGGCCCGCGATGGCTCGCAGATGATTTTCGAACTGCGATGTGGCTGAGCCTTCTATCGTCCAATGGCCGGAGTTGTGGACGCGCGGCGCCATTTCGTTGGCCAGCAGCTTGCCGTTGGCCATGAAAAACTCCACCGCCAATACTCCGACGTACTCGAGCCTCTGCAGTAGATTGGTGAGATAGTTTTCTGCTTCGTGCTGCAGTGTCGCATCGATGAAGGGAGCGATCGAGGTGCGTAGGATTCCTTCGCGATGATGATTTTCGATGAGTGGATAAAACACAATCTTTCCGGTGCGGCCGCGCGCTGCGATCAGTGAAACTTCTGCTTCGAAGCTCACCATCCCTTCGAGGATGCAGGGGACGCAGCCTACTTCGGTCCATGCTGAGGCGGCTTGGTCATGGTCTCGCAGACGTACCTGGCCCTTGCCGTCGTAGCCCATGCGACGGGTCTTGAGAATCGCGGGAAGGCCGATCAGGTCGATTGCGTGCTTTAGATCGTCGAGGCTGTCGACGGGAGCAAAGGGAGCGGTGCCGATGCCGCAGTCGTGAAAGAATCGCTTTTCGAGAAGGCGATCCTGAGCGATGCCGATGGCTCGTGCATTGGGGTAGAGAGGGAGGCCTTGCAGAACGTCGGCGTGGATGTTTTCGCTCTCGATGGTGACGAGGTCGACTTGATTTGCAAATGCGGCGACAGCGGCGGCATCGTCCAGATCGACGGGCATCACGCGGGCTACCTGCTCGGCGCAGTCTCCGGGTTGGCCCGCACAGACGATGTCGAGGTGGAGGGACTTCGCTGCCTGTGCAAGCATCAGCGCTAATTGTCCAGCGCCGAGAATCCCGATGCGAGGCTTAGTTTCATTCGTCATTTGCGTGGGTCGGGCCCCTTCAATACAGTCCTGGTCTGGGTGCTGCGGAATTTTTCGAGCTTCTGCGCGAGAGTAGAGTCGTGCAGCGCAAGGATGGACGCGACGAAGAGGCCGGCGTTCTTCGCCCCTGCTTCGCCGATGGCAAAGGTGGCGACGGGAATGCCGGCGGGCATCTGCGCGATGGAGAGTAGCGAGTCGAGGCCCTTGAGGGCGCGACTCTTTACGGGCACGCCGAGTACGGGGAGGGTGGTCTTGGAGGCGACCATGCCGGGAAGATGCGCTGCGCCGCCAGCGCCGGCGATGATGAGGCGCAGGCCGCGCTGCTTTGCGGTCACGGCGTATTGGATCATCTTGTCAGGCGTGCGATGCGCGGAGACGACGTCGACTTCGTAGCCGATGCCGAAGTCGTCGAGGACTTTGGCTGCGGCTTCCATGGTCGGCCAATCGGACTTTGAGCCCATGATGATTCCCACGTCGATTACTTTTGTTGACTTCGCCATCACGACCTCCATTGTTGCAGGACTTCTACGAATGCGGCTTGCTCGAGCGCCTGCACGCGGTCCTTCAAGGTCTCTGCGGTGTCGCCGGGTAGAACGGGACAACGCTTTTGTAACACGATCGGACCGCCATCTACTTCTTCCGTGACCTGGTGAATGGTGCAGCCGGTTTCAGTGACGCCCGCGGCGAGGACGGCCTCGTGGACTCGCTGATTCATGAGGCCACCGAACGCAGGGAGGAGCGAGGGATGCACGTTGAGGAGTCTTCCCTGCCAGGTGTTGACGAATTTTGCGGAGACGATACGCATATAGCCGATGAGCAGTACGAGATCTGCTCCGGCCTTGTGGAGCGCGGCGCTGACGTTGTCGTCGAAGGCTTCGCGCTTCAGGCCGGTGGGATCGAGGAAGAGCGTTGGGGCGTTATACTTTGCGGCTCGCTCGAGGATCGGCGCGGTTGGTTTGTCGGAGGCGACAAGAACGATTTCGGCGTCGAGTGTGCCGACGGCGATGGCGTCGAGGATGCCCTGCAGCGCTGTGCCGCGCGTTGAACCGAGTATGGCGACCTTCAAACTCATGCAGATCGTACCGCCTTCATGTGCTCTATGCGCTGCGCGATGAGGGGTTCGGTTCCGATGTCGGTGCGGTGGAAGAAGGGGCCGGGAATTTGTTGAACAGTTGCCTCGCACAAGGCTTCAGCTTCAGCGATCGTTGCGGCTGTTCCGACTACTGCAACGGTGCGGGAACCGGTAGCGATGAGGGTGTTGTCCTTGACGTCGACTGCGCTGAGGAAGAGTGTTGCGCTGATTGGTAATTGCGTGGGGAGGGTGACGACGTCGCCCTTGCGCGGAGTGTCGGGGTAACCTTCGGGGACGATGTACTTGCAGACGCTGGCGAGCGGGGCGAAGGTGACGACGAGGCTGGCTAGTGTGCCGTCGACGATGGCGCGGCAGATGGCGACGAAGTCCGTCTCGAGGAGCGTGAGGAGGTTGAGGGATTCGGGATCGCCGAAGCGAGCGTTGTATTCGATGAGCTTGACGCCATCTTTGGTGGCCATGAATCCGCCGTAGAGGATGCCCTTATAGGGCGCGCCACATTCTTTGGCGAGGGCGGCCGCGACTTGCTGATTGATGGATTGTGCGGCGGCGATGTCCGTGTCGGTTAGAAAAGGGAGCTTGTGGTCGGCGTCGGTGTAGGTGCCCATGCCGCCGGTGTTGGGACCCTTGTCTCCGTTGTAGGCTCGCTTGTGATCCTGCACGGCGGGCATGTGGCGCAAGGTGGTGCCGTCGCAGAAACTCATCAGCGAAAACTCTTCGCCTTCGATTTTTTCTTCGACGACGAAGGGATGTCCGTGAGCGATGAGCTCGCGGCAGAAGTTGAGGCTGTCGTCAAGCGAGTGCAGGTGGTCGCCGCAGACCTTGACGCCTTTGCCACCGGCGAGGCCGTCGTCCTTGATGACGTGCTGATTAGGATATTGTTCGAGGACAGCTTCGATGTTGTCGAGGGATTCGAAGCGCTGGAAGAAGGGGTTGCCGGGGATGTTGTATTTGGCGAGCAGGTTGCGAGTAAACGCCTTGCTGGATTCGATGCGAGCTAGGCTTTGGGTCGGGCCTACTACTGGAATTTTTGCGGCCCATAATGCGTCCGCAACGCCCGCGGCGAGTGGGGCCTCGGGGCCGAGAATGGCGATGGTTGCGTGATGATGGAGAGCGAAGGCTGTGACATCGGCGGGGTTGGTGATGCTGCCGATGCCGTAGTCAGCGCAGAGCGCGGCGATACCCGGATTGCGCGCGCCGCTGAAGCAGAGGAGCTTCGGGTGCTGCGGGGAGCGGGCGAGCGCGAGGGCGATGGCGTGCTCGCGCGCTCCCGAGCCGACAATGAGAATCATCTCGCTCATTTTGCGAGGCTCGCAAGGACCGTGGCTTCGAGGGGGCGAAGGTCGGGCTCGAAGGTGGTGCCGGTAATTTTTTCGAAGAGCTGAATGTAGCGCGCGGCCAGCTCGGCGATGAGATCGGGGGGAGGAATGGGAAGCTCTGCGTCTGTGTAGGGATCGCAGCGGTCGCGGAACCAGAGGCGAAAGAATTCCTTGTCGATCATGTTGGGTTCCTGGCCGGCGGCGAGGCGTTCGGCGTAGCTGTCGGCTAGCCAGTAGCGGCTGGAATCGGGCGTGTGGATCTCGTCGATCAGCAGAATTTCGCCGTCACTTGTGACACCGAATTCATACTTTGTGTCGACGAGGATGAGGCCGCGCTGGGCTGCGAGTTGCTGGCCGAAGGCGAAGAGTTCGAGGGTTTTCGAGGAGCAGAAATCCCACTGCTCTTGAGTGAGCCAGCCTTCGGCGACGATCTCTTCTGCGGTGATGGGGCGGTCGTGCTCTTTTTCTTTCGTGGTGGGAGTGACGATGTTTTTGGGCAGGGGCTCGTTCTTCTTCATGCCCTCGGGGAGAGCGTGGCCGCAGTAGTTGCGAACGCCTTTTTGATATTGCGTCCATATGGAGGTGTCGGTCGAGCCGGTCATGTAGCCTCGCACGACGAACTCGATGGGGAGGACTTTACACTTGCGCGCGATGAGAGCGTTAGCGTGCGGGCTGGAGAGGACGTGATTGCCAATGATGTTGCGCGTCTGCTCGAACCAATAGAGCGAGGTGCGATTGAGGACCTGGCCCTTGAACGGAATTGCGCCGAGGAGGCGGTCGAAGCCGCTTTGACGATCGGTTGTGAGGAGAAGCAGGCGGCCGTCACCGACCTCGTAAGTGTCGCGCACCTTGCCTGGATACTTTGCGGCGAGCGGAAGATTTGTGGCGACGAGGCAGTGCGGAATGGCGTCGAGTAAAAGCTGTCGTTCCATCTTGATTACACCTCACCAAATCGTACGCCGGAGGTGTTCGCTTCGACGCGGCCCAACTCCCACACGCGGAATGCGGGGAAGGTATTGATCGCGGCAGCGAGGGCGGGCTGGAGGCCGGGCGGCCCGATGAGCACGAGGCCGACGCCCATGTTGAAGGCGCGGTGCATCTCGAGGTCGTCGATGTTGCCGAGGCGCTGCATGAGGGCGAAGATGGGTTGCGGCGTCCATGTGGAGCGGTCGATGACGGCGCCGAAGCCTTCGGGAAAGACACGCGGGACGTTTTCGACGAGGCCTCCGCCGGTGATGTGGGCCATGGCCTTGACTGGGATTCCGGCGCTGAGGATGCTGCGGACGGGGGCGACGTAGTTGGCGTGCGGGGCGAGCAGGACGTCGGCCATTGATTTGCCTTCGAGTTCGTCGGGCGTGGCGTCGATGGCGTAGCCGCCAATCTCGAAGATGAGCTTGCGAGCGAGCGAGAAGCCGTTGGTGTGGAGGCCGCTGGAGTTAATGCCGTAGAGGACATCGCCGGCGAGGATGTTTGCTCCGGTGAGAACTTTTTCGCGGTCGACGAAGCCGGTGACGAAGCCGACGACATCGAGGTCGCCTTCGGCGTAGACGGCGGGCATCTCTGCGGTCTCGCCGCCGACGAGGGCGATGCCGGCTTCGACGCAGGCGGCGCTCATGCCGCGGACGAGGGCTTCGACGATATCGGGCTCGATTTTGTGGAAGCCGAGGTAGTCGAGGAAGGTGAGCGGCGTTGCGCCCATCACGATGATGTCGCCCGCGACGGCCGAGACGAGGTCGTGGCCGAGCGCTTCGTAGCGGCCTGCCATGACGGTGACTTTGCTCTTGGTGCCGACGCCGTCGGTGCTCTGGACCATGACGGGATCGTTGAGGCCCTTGAGCGCGTCGCCGAGTGAGAACAGCGTGCCAAAGGAACCGAGGCCGGTGAGGACCGCTCCGGCATGGTGCTTGTGGGTTTCGGCGACGTGCGACTTGATGCGGCGAACGGCTTCGTTGCCGGCTTCGATGTCCACTCCCGCAGACTTGTAATCTACCTTCACGCTCACGCTCTCTCCTACCCAACCCACTTGCGTGCGTTGTCAAACATTCGTTGCCACGGGCTGTCTTTCAGCTCGCGTGTCCAGGTGTGTTGTACGCCGAGGAAGACTCGCTCGGGATGCGGCATGACGATGAGGGCGCGGCCGTCGGCGCTGCTGAGGCCTGCGATTCCCTGCACCGAGCCGCTGGGATTGAGCGGGTACTGCTCGGTGATTTTCGCGTAGGTGTCGATGTAGCGCAGGCCGACGAGGGCGTCGGCTGCGGCTGTGCTGACGTGGCCTTCGCCGTGTGCGACGACGATGGGCATGCGGGAGCCGGCCATGCCGTCGAAGAAGAGTGAGGGCGATTGCTGGATCTCGACCATACAGACGCGCGCTTCGAAGCGGGCGGAGGTGTTGCGAGCAAAGTGCGGCCATGCAGATGCGCCGGGGATGATGTCGCGGAGCTGCGCCATCATCTGGCAGCCGTTGCAGACGCCGAGCGCGAAGCTGTCGGAGCGCTCGAAGAATGTGGTGAACATTTCTTTGAGGCGATGGTTGAAGAGGATCGTCTTCGCCCAGCCGCTGCCTGCGCCGAGGACGTCGCCGTAGGAGAAGCCTCCGCAGGCGGCGAGGCCCTTGAAGGAGGCGAGATCGACGCGGCCGGCGAGCAGGTCGCTCATGTGCACATCGACTGCTGCGAAGCCTGCGCGGTCGAAGGCTGCGGCCATTTCTACCTGGCCGTTGACTCCCTGCTCGCGGAGGATGGCGATGCGGGGCTTTGCTGTGTGGAGGAAGGGCGCGCTTACGCGTTCGGCGAGATCGAATGGAACAGTGACGGAGAGACCGGGGCGTTCGGCGTCTTGGAGGAGCGAGAATTCCTGCAGGGCGCAGTCGGGGTTATCGCGTAAAGATTGGATGTGGAAGCTGGTCTCGGCCCACATGGTCTGCAGGGCTGTGCGCTTGTTGCTATAGGCGATTTCGTTGCCGCTGCGAAGGACGATGTCGTTGCCGGGGAGGCTGCGGCCGATGACCTGCGCGGTGATGGAGGCGTGATGCAGACGGGCGAGAACCTCGGCGACGTCGTTTGTGGCGACCTGAATGACGGCGCCAAGTTCTTCGCTGAATAGCACGGGAAGGCTGGCGGAGGGGAGATGGATGTCGAGGCCCATGCGACCGGCGAAGGCCATCTCTGCGAGGGTTACGAAGAGGCCGCCGTCGCTGCGATCGTGATAGGCGAGGAGCTTGTGTTCGCGATTGAGGTGCTGGATCGCGTCGAAGAAAGTCTTGAGGATTTGGGCGTCGGGTGCGTCGGGTGCATCGTCGCCGACCTGTCCGTAGACCTGCGCGAGGCACGATCCTCCGAGACGATTCTTCCCTTCCCCGAGGTCGATGAGGATGAGAGACGCATCGCCTTCGCGGAGCTGCGGGGTGAGAGTTTTGCGTACGTCGGTGACCGGGGCGAAGCCTGAGACGATGAGCGAGAGGGGCGAGACGACTGCCTTCGCGTCGTTGCCTTCGCGCCACTTCGTCTTCATGGACATGGAATCTTTGCCGACCGGAATCGTCATGCCGAGCGCGGGGCAAAACTCCATTCCGACCGCGTGGACTGCGTCGAAGAGCTTCTGATCTTCGTCGCCCTCGCCGGCGGCGGCCATCCAGTTGGCGGAGAGTTTGATGTCGCTGAGCCGGGCGATGGACGTGGCTGCGATGTTGGTGATGACTTCGCCGACGGCCATGCGCGCTGAGGCGGAGGCGTCGATGACGGCAAGCGGTGTGCGCTCGCCGATGGCCATGGCCTCACCCCAGGTGGACTCGAAGGCGCCGAGGGTCACGGCGCAATCGGCGACGGGGACCTGCCAGGGGCCGACCATCTGGTCCTGCACGACCATGCCGGTGATGCTGCGATCGCCGATGGTGATGAGGAAAGATTTTGAGGCGATGGCGGGGAGGCGGAGCAGGCGGTCGACTGCGTCGGTTAGGGTGACGCCGGAGAGGTCGAGTGGTGTGGAGACGATTTTGGTGCGGGAGAAGGCACGCTCCATCTTGGGCGGCTTGCCGAAGAGGACTTGGAGCGGGAGGTCGATGGCCTTCTGGTCGCCGTCGCTGAGAGTGAGGTGCGGGTCGTGCTCTGCGGTGCCGATGACCGCGTAGGGACAGCGCTCGCGGGCGCAGATCTCTTCGAACGCCGCGAGATATTCGGGGGCGATGGCGAGGACGTAGCGCTCCTGCGATTCGTTGCACCAGGCTTCGAGGGGGCTAAGGCCGGCCTCACCGCGAGGGATGGCGTTGAGGTCGAAGGTACCTCCGCAGCCGCCGTCCTTGATGAGTTCGGGGAAGGCGTTCGAGAGGCCGCCAGCGCCGACATCGTGGATGAAGGCGATGGGATTTTCTTCGCCGCGCTGCCAGCAGCGGTCGATGACTTCCTGGGCGCGGCGCTCCATCTCGGCGTTGTCGCGCTGGACAGAGGCGAAGTCGAGATCGGTGTTGCTGGTGCCGGTGCTGCTGGAGGCGGCTCCTCCGCCAAGGCCGATGAGCATGGCGGGGCCACCGAGGGCGACGAGTGCGTAGCCGGGCTTCATGGCTCCCTTCTCGACGTGCCCGGCGCGAATGTTTCCGAGGCCGCCGGCGAGCATGATGGGCTTGTGGTAGCCGAAGACGGTGTCGCCGCTGAGCTGCTCGAAGGTGCGGAAGTAGCCGCACAGGGCGGGCCTTCCGAACTCGTCGTTGTAGGCTGCGGCGCCGAGCGGGCCTTCGATCATGATGTCTAGCGGCGAGGCGATGTGTGCGGGGCGCTCGGGTGCGCGCTCCCACGGCTGCGGTGCTTGCGGGAGATTGAGATTGGAGACGGTGAAACCGCAGAGGCCGGCCTTTGGTTTGGCTCCGCGGCCGGTTGCGCCTTCGTCGCGAATCTCTCCGCCGGAGCCTGTCGCGGCACCGGGCCAGGGAGAGATCGCGGTGGGATGATTGTGCGTCTCGACCTTGAGCAGAATGTGGATGTCTTCGTCGTGATACTTGTAGGTCGCACTGTCGGGCTCGGGGAAGAAGCGGCCGCCGTGGCCACCGCGAATTACGGCGGCGTTGTCGCGATAGGCGGAGAGGACGTTGTCGCCGGAGACTTCGTTGGTGTTGCGGATCATCTGGAAGAGCGAGCGCGGCTGGCGGACGCCGTCGATGGTCCAGGTGGCGTTGAAGATCTTGTGGCGGCAGTGTTCGCTGTTGGCCTGGGCGAACATGTAGAGCTCGACGTCAGTGGGGTTGCGGCCGAGGCGGGTGAACTCGGCGACGAGGTAGTCGATTTCGTCGGGAGCGAGCGAGAGGCCGAGGGCACGGTCGGCGGCGGCGATGGCGGCGGCTCCGAGGCCGAGGACGTCGATGTGCTCGAGCGGCTTTTGCTCGCGTGGAGCGAAGAGGGCGTGCAGCTCGTCGGGGCTCTCGAAGAAGACGCTCTCGGTCATGCGGTCGTGCAGCGCGGTGGCCATGGCGCGGACATTGTGAGCGCCGGGAATGCGGACGACTCGCGCTCGCTCGATGCGCTCGATGGTGGTGAAGCCGGTGTTGTGGAGGATGTCGGTCGCCTTGCTGGACCAGGGCGATTGCGTTCCTACGCGGGGGCCGATCCAGACGGAGGGGCCGGAGGGGAGCTCGATGCCCGAGCCGAGGAGTTGGGAGAGACGCTGGTGGTCGATCGAGTCTTCGGAGTCGGCGCGGAGGAGCAGGAGGTACAGGTACGAGGCCTCGACCTCCTCGACGGCGGGGTCGATTGCGCGCAGGGTTGCGGCCAGCCGCGTTGCTTCGAACGTGGTCAGCGCCGCTGGCCCAGGGAGCACTCGCACCGTGGTGGCGCTAGAGGTGGGCCGAGAGATTTCTTGTGATGTGGCTTGCGACATCTTCAGTATGTTTGGCAGCGTCGTTCCGTTTTTGTTCCAGCGTGTTGAGGTAGTCTTCCGTGATGTCTCCGGTGACGTAAACTCCATCGAAGACCGAGGTATCGAAGTGGGTGAGGCCGGGAGCAGCCTCGGTGATGGCCTGCTTCAGATCGTCGAGATCCTGAAAGATGAGTTCGTCAGCACCGATGTCGTCGGCCAGTTGGCGGACATCTCGGCCGCTGGCGATCAACTCGGAACGCGCCGGCATGTCGATGCCGTAGACGTTGGGGAAGCGGACGGGCGGAGCTGCGGAGCTGACATAGACCTTCTTCGCTCCCTGCTCGCGGACCATCGCGATGATTTCGCGGATGGTGGTGCCTCGCACGATGGAGTCGTCTACGAGCAGCACGTTTTTGCCCTGGAAGGCTTGCGGAATGGGGTTCAGCTTGCGGCGGATCGACTGCTTGCGCTGGGCCTGGCCGGGCATGATGAAGGTCCTGCCGACGTAGCGATTTCGTACCAGAGCATCGCGGTACGGAAGCTGCAGGCGAGTGGCAATCTCCTGCGCGGCGACGCGGCTTGTGGACGGGATCGGGATGACCACGTCGATCGGCACATGCGCCCATTCGCGCTTGATCTTGGCTGCGAGCTTGGTGCCCATGTTGATGCGGCACTGGTAGACGGAGGCGCCATCGAGGACCGAGTCGGGGCGCGCGAGATAGACGTACTCGAAGAGGCACGGAGCCTTCTCGTGGGCCAGCAGACTCTCGTGCCGGTAGACGGTTCCCTGCATGTCGATGAAGACGACTTCACCCGGAGCGAGGTCGTGGTCGAGGTCGAACCCGGCGACCTGCAGGGCCACGCTCTCCGAAGCAATCATGTACTCGGCGTCTTTGCCCTCGCCGCGCGAGCCAAAGACCAGGGGCCTGATTCCGTGGAGGTCGCGGAAGGCGATCATGCCGACGCCGGCGACCATCGCGATGACGGCATAACCGCCCTTGCATCGTCGATGGACCTCTTCGACGGCGGCGAAGATGTCGAACTCGTTGGGCTGGACAGCGCCTCGCCGCACCATTGCATGCGCGAAGACGTTGAGCATGACCTCGGAGTCGGAGCTGGTGTTGAGGTGGCGCATATCGGTGCGGAAGAGGCTGTCCACGATCTCGGAGACGTTGGTCAGATTGCCGTTATGCGCGAAGATAATTCCGTAGGGAGAGTTGACGTAGAAGGGCTGCGCCTCTGCTACCGACGCGCACCCTGCGGTGGGGTAGCGGACGTGCCCGACGCCCATGTTGCCGAGGAGTCGCGCCATGTTTCCGGCGTCGAAGACATCGGTGATGAGGCCGTTACCCTTCTCGAGGTAGAAGCGGTCCTCAAAGCACGTTGCAATGCCCGCAGCGTCCTGGCCGCGGTGCTGAAGCATGGAGAGGCTTTCGTAGATTACCGAGCTTACTGGACTGCGCCCGAAGACGCCGACAATACCACACATGGTCCCTCACTGCCTGGCTGATGCCGGGTGCCTTCGATGGTTGAAACGAAGTCTGCCGGCGGAGATAAATGAAGCTGAAGTCGTCGGTGTGCTTCAGTACGTTTAGATTCCGGTCCAGCGAAAACGGTTCAGCGGAGCGGATGTCTCGCGCCACCCAACGCCGTGGCGGCCAGGAAAATAGGACTTCTCCATCATCTCTCATACGGATGAGGAAAATGGGGCATGGACGGCCCTGCAAGGAGATTTTCCGGAAGAAATCGCGGGAACTCGTGTGTATTCGGAGCTACGAATGCGTTTATCGAGCTCACTAGAAGTTGAAGGAGAGGCCGCCCTGGATGCCGCGGGGAATCTGCGCGAGGAAGAGGGTCTGGCCATCGGGAGCGAGGACCGGCTGATAGCCCTGCTCGAGGAGGTTGGTCGCCTCGACGACCGCATCCACCCCCTGGGGTAGCAGTCGGCCATACCAAAGCCGCTGGCGCAGGTAAAAGCTCAGATAGGCTTCCTCCGGCGTAGCGTTATATGCATTGACCTGGGTCAGCGTGCGGAGAGGCTGCCAGCGATATTCCACCCTCAGATCGCTGCCGGTTCGCGCGACCTTGCCTCGCAAGGCAGCGCTGATGGCTGACGCCGTCTGCGGACTCGTCCCCGCTGCGAGGTCGGTCATGACGAGGTTTCCCTTGCTGCGCAATACGGTGCCGAGGTCGTACTCGACCCATGCCGACATAGCCGGGGTGAGGGGCTGCATGAGCGAAACGCTGAGGCCGCGGCCGGCATATCCCGGGGCCGCCGCTTCGAACGTACCCGTGGTCGGGTCCGCGACGGCTCCTACGGCTTGTAGCGCGCCACGTCCCATGAGGCCGCTGCCACCGATCGCGCTGTAGGCAAAGCGGTCAAGATACGCAGAGGCACTGACGACGCGGCTCCCCAGCTTGCGGCTAACGGAGATCTCCTGGTGCAGGCCGCTGTCGCTTAGCGGGCGACCGTGCGCGTCGGTTACGGCTGTCAAGGTTGGTTCTAACTGATCGAGGTCGTCGGAGCTCTGCAGCTCGCGGCCGGTTGCAAAGCGATATTCGACGACGACATTGCTGCCCGGACGTAAGGTCAGCCGGAGGAAAGGCTCCGCCTCGAGCCGGGTGGCCTCAAGGCGCTCGGCCTCGAGCAGGGTGCCGACGTCGATCAGGAAGGTGTCGCCGAGGGTAAATTGCTGGGTGCTGGCGAGGTGCAAGACCTGCAGACCGTTGGTCGAGCCACCGCTCATCATCTCGGGATGCGACTGAAAGCTGGAGACCATCCGGGTGCTTCCGCTGAACGGCGTTCGCCGCTCGTAGCCGGTGATGACCGCAACGGACGGGCCGGCAGAATACTCTCCTCCGGAGTTGCCGAGATCCGCGCGAAATACCGCTCCATCTCCATCCGCCATCGTGCGATCCAGCACCAGGGACTGGTGCATGCCTCCGTCGCCAAAGCCGCCATCGCCGTTGGTGAGAACGATCTTTCCCTGCGAAGAGACCCGGTGGGTCTGATCCGCGCTAGTGGAGACCGAGGTCCCGTCTTCCGGGTCGACCAGCCGCAGCAGCGGCCGACTGGCGGTGGAACGCAGCGTCCACTTCCAGTCGTCGACGGGCTCATCGGCGCGGCGGCGCTGGGCGGGAAGCCAGTTGTCCGCCTCGAATACGGCGCTCATGGTGAGATTAACGACGGACTGGACCCCTGCGCGGAGGCGAATATTATTTCGTGAAAAGGGGACAAAGAAGGCGGCGGTGGCGCGGAGTTGATAGCGGCCGGGCGCGACCATGGGCATCATGTAGCGGCCGTGGTCGTCGCTGATGGCGGTGGCTACCGTGGTTGCGTCGGCGCGCAGCAACTCTATCAGCGCACCCATCTGGGGTGTGCCGCGAACATCGCGCACTGTGCCGGAGATCATGGCAGGGGTCGGCATGGCGAGACTCTGCCCGGTCCAACCTGCTACGAACAGCATCAGCAACAAACCTGGTACGACTCGTTTCACCGCGCTCAAACCCTCATCTGCGCGTCTGCGGCTCTCCGAAATTCCGCCCAGTCGGGAAGCCGGACGGCGGTATAGCTGGTGGAGGCGGCCAACACGGAACTGTCCTGTGTGGCTTGGCTCCTCGTGCCCGGAACGCGATCGGTTGATCGCGGACTGGGACACCCTGCAACGGTCCTTCTTCAGTTTACTGCTCCACAATGAACGGAGCGCTCTGGGCGATCTGCTGCTTGGAGACACCGTCATTCACCTTGATCGTCACCTGATACCGTCCGGGCTCGAGAGCCGCCAACGGCATCGTCTTCTCCAGCGTCAACTGATCCGCATTGGGATTCAGCTTCGCGGCCGACTCTTCCGAGTCGAGAATCTGCTTGTTTGTTGCGAGATCCAGTATCTGATACTCAATCGTTGCATCGTTGCGCTTGTTGTCGCCGATGCCAAGATTATAAACCTGCATCCAGAAGTTGAGGTTCTGGGCGCGATGGAATGTGACCGGCGCGGAGATCGTCGGAGGGACCCGGGGGATCACCTTGGTGTTCCCAATGACGAAGCTGCCGGCTCCGACATCCTTGGACGGAACCCGCTCCATCTCCCCTGCCAGGATCAGCGAGGAGGAGGCAAGGCGGTCGTCGTCAAACTTAGGGACATCGACGCTGCGTCTCCAGGTTCCCATGTGGTCAGGATTGTTTACGTCCTTGATCGCGATCTCGAGCTTGTAGCGGCCGGGCGGTAGGGGAATCGCATTCCAGTAGACCGACATATTGTTCTTGGTGCGCTGCAGCAGGTCGCTGGGCGTCTCGACCTTGACGGTGTCCTCAAAGGTATAGACGACGTGATGGTTAATGTTGCTGACGCGGCCGAGGATGTTGACCGTACCGGTCGAATCGCCTTCCTTGGTGCTGTAGGTGATGTCGCCGTTGCGGATCTGCAGGGTGACGGGAACCATCACGGTCTCGTTGGTCAACTTGACGTAATCAGTGCGAACGTCGAAGAGGAAGGGAGGGCCTGCGAGCACCTTGGAGGAAGCCAGGAACTTGTCCAGGTCAGCGAACTTGACCGGAGGAGGAGCAAAGAGCTTGGCGAAGGTGTCGAGGCGGTCGAACTGCTTGCTCTGCTGCGACGAGGCCATCGGACCGGTTCCGAGCTGCTCCAGGCCTCCGCCCGCGAAACGGTCGGCCTTCTTGGCCTGACCCATCTCTTCATACTGGGTGAGGCCGGCGCCCGGGACGTGCTTAAGAGCGTCCTTCTCGGAGCGGTCCATGGTGGCGTGATAGTCGCCGCACATGCAAGTGTCGACGAACTCAATGTCGATGTTGTCGCCAATGCCTTCGAGGTAGCGGTAGTGCCAGACTTCAAAGGGGAAGGTCGAGGTATTACCACCGCCCTCGTCCATCGGGCGGTCGTAGCTTCCTCCGGACGGGTGGGAGTCGATACTGTCGGCCTTGCCGTAAGCAATATAGATGTGGCCGCGGTCGGTCATCCAGCCGGGCTTTCCTGCCGCAAAGTGCTCATTCGCATAGGCGATGCGGGCGTAGTACTCATCCCGGTACTCGTTGTCGTTGGAGTCGGGGTTGGGGTTGCGGCGGAGCCAGAACTGCTCGATGAACGCATCGCGCTCTTCGTCGTTGGAGAGGCTCTTGAAGGTCTTGGCCTCCTGGTCGGTGATGATCCAGCGGACATCCTCATCCAGCCACTTTTTGTAGGAGCCCTTCAACTCCTGCACGGTCGCCTTGCGGCGTTCACGCTCTTCGTGGTCGCTCAGCCGGCGCTTCAACGGATCCGGCTTCTCTGCGACCGGCGGAGTCTTGGTAACTCCCCCATTATCCTGAACGGTCTGCGTGGTCGAATCGCTGGCCGGAGCGGACTGGGCAAGCGCGGCAGCGCCTGTGCACGAGAGCGCCAGAATAGCTAAACCGGACACAATGAAACGAACCTGCGGGATTTTCATGAGGGGGCCATACTCCTGATACATAGACGCCCTTATTCTAGCCCCCGGAGACCCTGTGCACAAGGCACCCTTACAACCCACTGGTATCATGAAGACATCGAAGCAGTTCCACGACTCAGGCGCCCCCCGAATCCGGCGATACAGTACTCTGGGAATTGTGTTCTTCAGAGGAAATACAGATTGCACGGAACCTTTGCCCGAATCCCTGCGTATACCTCTGCAATGAGCCTCACTGCGAACGTGTGCCCTGGCAACACAAAGCACTTCGCTACAGAAAGCGTCCATGACCGGTAAGAAGATACTGCTGATCGTACTCATTGTAGTTGTCGTCGCAGGAGTTATTGCGGGGACGGTCATTCACAGCCGCTCGAACGTCACCGCCGTTACGACGGCCAAGGCCGTCAGCGAGGATTTAGTCTCCACCGTGAGCGGCACGGGCCAGATCAAGCCCAAGACCTACGTCAACGTGGGAGCGACCTCGTTCGGGCGCATTACGCACCTGTATGTGAAAGAGGGTGACCAGGTAAAGGCTGGGCAGCTGCTGGCAACGGTGGAGAGCGAACAGCCCGCCAGCGCGGTAGCGGCGCAGCAGGCCACCATCGCCTCCTCGCGCACCAATGTCGACTCCTACGTGGCCGCCGAGAAGACCGCCGAAGCCAATGTGGACCAAGCCGAAGCCGACCTCGAGCAGAAGAAGTTCGACTACCAGCGAGCCCAGGCACTTTACTCCAGCAAACTGATTGCGAAGCAGGATTTTGACGCCAAGAAGGCGCTGTACGACGTTGACGTTGCGACGCTAGCGCAGCGTAAGGCAGCCGTGTTGCAGGCCAAGGCGCAGACTGCGTCCGCTCGCAGCCAGGTGGCGCAGGGCGTCGCCACACTGCGAGGCAATGACTACTCGCTGGGGCTGACCCGCAGCCTCGCGCCCTTCGACGGCCTGGTGACCAACGTACCGGTACGCGAGGGTGAGACGGTTGTGGTCGGCATCCAGAACGCTGAGGGCTCGACGCTGATGACCCTGGCCGATATGTCGGTCATCACGGCCGAGGTGAAGGTGGATGAGACCGACATCGTGAACGTCGCGCTCGGCCAGACGGCCAACGTGACGGTCGACGCCTTCCCTGGCAAGGTCTTCACCGGCAAGGTTACCGAGGTGGGCGATCAGGCGCTGCTCCGCACTACCGGAGTGGCGACATCGCAGTCCACCACCGGCACGGAAGAGGCGAAGGACTTCAAGGTAGTGGTGACGCTCGATCCGACCAAGGTGGATCTGCGTCCGGGCCTGTCGTGCACGGCCAAGATCACGACGGCGCACCAGCCCAATACGCTGACGATTCCTATCCAGGCGCTGGTGGAGCGCGAGCCTGTCGCAGAGCAGACGCTGTTCAAGGATCGCGGCAAGACAGCGTCCGCGGCCTCGGATCCCGCGCCTAGCAAGTCGGCGGCGCTGGTGCAGGGCGTATACCTCCTGGTCGACGACAAGGGCCGCCTGCGGGTTCGCTTCGTTCCCGTCACCACGGGCATTACCGGGACCACGGACATCGAGGTACTCTCCGGGCTGAAGGCTGGCGATGAGATCGTCACTGGCCACTACAAGATCCTGCGCACGCTCAAGAGCGGAGTCGCCGTAAAACGCGACAACTCAGTCGTGGCACCGACCAACACTGACGACAGCTCCAGCTAGCCCGAACCACGGCTAGAGCGAACGCAACGTCTTCAACCGTTTTCCCCGGAGACCCTTATGACCATCGACACCTCCGAAGTCATCGCCCCCGAGCAGAATCGTATCGGCGCCAATGCCGACGGTCCTCACGACGGCGACGTCATCGTCACCGACAACCTGTGGAAGACGTACGAGATGGGCGACCAGGTCGTGAATGCGCTGCGAGGCGTTGACATCCGTATTCGCCACAACGAATACGTCGCGATCATGGGGCCGTCAGGCTCGGGGAAGTCAACGCTGATGAACCTGATTGGCTGCCTCGACAGCCCGTCGCAGGGACGCTACTGGCTGAACGGCCACGACGTCTCCGAACTCAACGACGACGAGCTTGCCCGCATCCGCAACAAGGAGATCGGCTTCGTCTTCCAGACGTTCAACCTGCTGGCCCGGGCAACGGCGCTGCACAATGTGGAGCTGCCGCTGATCTACAACGGGACGCCGTCGGCTGAGCGGATCGCGCGCGCCAAGTTCGTGCTCGAGTCGGTGAACCTGGGCGAGCGCATGAACCACAAGCCGAACGAGCTCTCGGGAGGCCAGCGGCAGCGCGTGGCCATCGCCCGGGCGCTGGTCAATAAGCCATCGATCATCCTGGCCGATGAGCCGACCGGCAACCTGGACTCGAAGACCTCGGTGGAGATTATGGCGCTGTTCGACGACCTGCACGCGCAGGGGAATACGATCGTGCTGGTGACCCACGAACCGGACATCGCCGACTACGCTCACCGGATCATCTCGATCCGCGACGGCTCGGTCGAATCGGATGGCCCCAGCACCCGCGTCCGCAAACACTAAAGCCCGCTTCCGCAAACATAAGGACGGCTTCCGCAACGGCTGAGATTCGCTATCCGCGATCTCAAGGGCGGCTGGGCAGGCCCCTACGCTCAAGTGACTGGAGGCGAGTGACATGCCCTCCTATGGCTACGCCGTGCCTGCGGAGAATTCGGGGTCCGGGGCACCACGTTATACAGCCCCTCAAGATCATCTCTGCCTACCTGCATGGTGTACTGCGCGTCTAAACTAGAAGTATGGATAAGCGCGTCCGATTTCTGCTTTTGCCTCTGCTCCTTTGCTGCAGCCTTTCCAGCAAGGCTCTGGACTCACGCTTCGATCTGATCGGGCCACGGATCGAGGTTCAAGTCACGCGCAACGGCGTTACCCTGCCGATCGCCGCGGTGCCCAACCTGCAGGCGGGAGACAAGCTGTGGATCCATCCCGACCTGCCGACGTCGCAGTCGGTGAAGTATCTGCTGGTGTGCGTCTTCCTGCGGGGAAACACCAATCCCCCTCCCGACAACTGGTTCAATCGCATTGAGACGTGGGACCCGAAGGTGAAGGAGGAAGGGACGTTCGTCACGATTCCGGCGGATGCGCAGCAGGCGCTGCTGTTCATGGCGCCGGAGACGGGAGGCGACTTCACGACGCTGCGGTCGGCGGTTCGTGGCCGCCCCGGGGCCTTCGTCCGAGCGTCCCAGGACCTGATCGACGCCGGCTTTGAAGAGGCTCGCATTGAGAAATACGTTGCCTCGATCCGCCGCGTCCCTGCAACGAACGTCGCCGACCTTCAAAAACACTCAAATCTGCTGGCGCGAACCCTGGCCCTCAAGCCCAACGACACCTGCTTTCAGCAGCCCGTCGACATGCAGTTCACCTGCCTGACGCAGAGCGGAACGCAGATCGTCCTGGACGATGGTCACGGCCATACCGTATCGGACGCACTCAATGGCCCGACCTCGGATCTGATCTCGCAGGCGAGCTACTCTCCGGCAGCCGCAGGGGGCCTGTACTCTGCCTACGTGGGTGCCATTGTGGACGTCGTTCGCATCATGAGCAACATCCACACCGCGCAGTTTCAGTACATACCCGCGATCAGCTTTCCCCAGGGCGACGCCATGAACCTGCGACTGAATACGCCTCCGTCCTTCCACAATCCAAAGTCCGTGCTGGTGATCGCGCTACCGGCGGTGAAGACTGCGACGCCGCCACCACTGCGCCCGGCGGTTCCCAATGAGGTGACCTGCCTGCTGAAGCCGACCGTCGTTCTGCCGATCGATGGAGCTCCGCTGGTCTACTCCACGGACTTCGCCCATGACCTCGTTCTGCACCTCAATACCCCTCCGGGAGCTCCCGCCGAACCGGATATTCCGCTGACTCCGGACGCGTATCTTGGGGGCCTTGTCCTGCAGAAGGAGGAGCAGCACCACGTTCCGCTGCATGACCCCTCCCTGCTCGCGCCTCGCGCTGCCGTGACCCCGGAGCCCAACCCGTTTGCGAACCCCAGCATGGCTGCGCCGAAGGCCCCCGCGGTCAAGCCGCAGCCCGAGCCGGTGCTACTGACCGGGACCGTTGAGGGGCGCTGGGGGTTTGACTCCTACACCGGCCCGACCGTCGCGCTGCAACAGCTTCCTGGATCTGCGTGGACCATCGTCCGGCCCTCTGGCCAGGCGACGCTCGATCCGAAGGACCCCTCCGCCGCGATCATCGCAGGGCACACCGCGCAACTGCTGCTGACCTCTACCGGATCCGCCTGCGTCCACACCATCACGGCGCATCCCAATGGGTACGACGGCGAGCTGACGATTCCGTTCAAGCCCGATCCGAAGCCCGATCAACCCAATGTGATCGCGCTCACCCTTCCGCTCGAGCATGACGTGACGCCGGGCGAGTTGCACCTCGCCATCCAGCAATACGACCAGGTCAAGGCCAATGAGCTCTCGACCCGCACGTTTTCGGAGCCCGCCACCGTTAGCTCGATCGAGCTGCACGCTGGCGACCGCGACCTCGCCATCAATGGAACCCGGCTGGGCGAGATTTCCAAGCTCACCCTCGGCGACCTGGTCTACTCCCCGGCTCCCGAAGCTACGGACGACGTCCAGTCCACTGACCCCGCGGCACCGGCGACCCTGCACTTCGCGCTCCCGGCCAACATTCCGGCACCGGCAACCCACCCCAACGACCACCTGACCGCGGCCATCACCTTGCGCGACGGCCGCATCCTTTCGGTGCCTGTCCTGGTCTCCTCCGCGCGCCCGGTCATCACCATGCTGAGTAAGACGGCCACAGCCTCGAGTGCGTCCAACATTCTTCTGGCCAACCCGGACAATCTTCCCCTCACGTCGCTGCTTACCTTTACGCTGAAGAGCCCCAATCCCTTCCCTCGCAATGGCCAGATCGAGATTGAGACGGTCGACGGAACGCTTCGCACGGTGCTCACGCTGGCTCCCTCGGGAGGGCTGCTGCTGCAGGATCCTCACACTGTCGTTGCGACGCTGGATCCGCTGCGGTCCTTCGGGCCGAGCGCGTTTGGAGCTCTCCGTATGCGGTCGATCTATCCGGTGGTCACTCGACACAAAGACCACGCCGAGGCTGCTGCGCCGGCGGCTTCCACCGACGACGACAATCTGACCTCGCCCACCAGCGACTGGCTGCCGCTAGTCACGCTCGTCCGGCTGCCTACGTTCTCGCAACTCCAGTGCCCTGCCGATCCCACACTGCCCTGCACCCTTACCGGCAGCAGCTTCTTCCTGCTGCAGAGCATCTCCAACGCGCCCGACTTCTCGTCGCCTGTGCCCGTTCCCGATGGATACACGGGTACCAACCTCACCCTGCCGCACCCGGTGGCCGCCACCATCTTCTTCAAACTGCGCGACGACCCGAACGAGGTCAACTCTGCGCTGATGCCGATGCCCGCTCCCGCTGTCGTACACACGCACGCCAGCCACACCAACCCCGCAAAGCCGCAGACGCCGGCTTCCGGTCAGCCAGAATCAGCGGCTCCCGCAAGCCCGGAGACGACCGATCCTGCTCCGGCGCCAGCTCCAGCGCCAGCCAAACAAAAGAGCCCGGCGCCTGTGGCACCGAGCTCCTCTGCGACTCCATCGCCTTCCGGAGTGTAACGCCCTGAACCTGAGGCTACCTACGCGCCGGGCTCAATCTGCGGCTCCTGCGCGGCAGGCGGCAGTTGCTGGACCTTGCTGTGTTTCACGCTGTAGGTGAAGTAGATAACCAGCCCGACCAGCAGCCACCCTGTCACCACAATCTTGGTGAGCGCCGGCAGCGTCCAGATCAGATACAGCGCGCTGAGAATGCCGAGGATCGGCACCAGCGGAACCAGCGGCGTCTTGAAGGGCCGATGCAGATGCGGATTGCGGCGGCGCAGAATCCAGACTCCCGCGCACACGATGCCAAACGCGAGCAGTGTTCCCATGTTGACCAGCTCGCTGAGCTTGTCGATGGGCAGCACCGCCGGCATGAACGCTACGATCGCGCCGACGACGATGTTCGAGATCCAGGGCGTGCGAAACTTCGGATGGATGACGCTCGCCCACTTCCAGAGCAGGCCATCTTTGGACATCGAGAAGAAGACGCGCGACTGACCGAGCAGCATCACCAGCATCACGGTACCGAGGCCGAAGACGGCGCCGATTTTCACGAGGATCGATCCCCAGCGAACGCCCGTTGCATCGATGCCGACAGCGACCGGGTCCGCAACATTGAGCGCGTGGTAGTTGACCAGGCCGGTCAGGACGCCCGACACGAGGATGTAGAGAATCGTGCAGATGACCAGCGAGCCGAGGATGCCGATGGGCATATCGCGCTGAGGATTCTTGGCCTCCTGGGCGGCCGTTGAGACGGCATCGAATCCAATGTAGGCGAAGAAGATGGACGCAGCGCCAGCGGTGATTCCGCCGATGCCAAACGCTCCTGGTCCCTCGCTCTTGGGAATGAACGGATGCCAGTTCGCCTTCGCCACCTCGGGATGGTGCAGCAGAAAATTGATCCCGAGGAACAGAAAGATTCCGACCACCAGCAGCTTGACGATGACGATCGCGGAGTTGAGATTCGCTGACTCCTCGATACCGATCACGAGGACCGCGGTGATGGCGAGAATCGCAAGGAAGGCCACGAGGTTGAAGACGCCTGTTGCGTGCGGCAGCGAACTCGCAGTCAGGCCGGCAGGCAGTGCGGCCAGAGGCTGCCATCGATCATGGTAGAAGTACAGGACGTTGCCGGGGGTCGTGGTTAGCTGCGGAGGAATGTGAATGTGGAAGTCCTGCAGGAGGCCGACGAGATAGCCGCTCCAGCCAGAGGCCACCGTGGCCGCACCGAAGGCGTACTCCAGCACCAGATCCCAGCCGATGATCCAGGCAACGAACTCGCCCAGCGTCGCATAGCCGTAGGTATAGGCTGAGCCCGCGATTGGTATCAGCGACGCGAACTCCGCGTAGCACAGCCCGGCGAACGCGCAGGTAATACCCGCCACCACGAAGCTCAACACCACCGCAGGTCCCGCGTGTTTTGCGGCAGCCTGCCCCGTGAGCACGAAGATGCCCGCGCCGATGATGGCGCCGATGCCCAGCGTGATCAGGTTCAGTGGCCCGAGAACGCGTTTGAGGCCGACGCCTCCCTCGTTCTCGGCCTCCTTCAACAACATGGATAACGGTTTGACCGCAAGCAGATTCGCCATTCGTTCCTGTTCTCCTAATCCCTATTCCGTAATCGCCGTTCCTTGTCGCTTCCACACCAGGTAAACCGGTACGCCGAGCAGCACCAGCAGCAACCCCGGCCACGTGTACTGCGGCTTATATCGCAACAGTACACCACAAATCCAAACCGCCATGACGATGTACAACGCTGGAAGTACAGGATACCCAAACGCCTTGTACGGTCGCGCAACATGCGGGCGATTCTTTCGCAGCACAAAAAGTCCGAAGATCGTAAGAATATAAAACACCAGCACAGCGAAGATCACGTAATCGAGTAGCTGCCCGTAGCTCCCGCTCAGGCACAGCAGGCAGGTCCACGCCCACTGCATCCATAGCGAATTCACTGGCGTTCCCGACGTCGCGCTCAGCCTACCGGCGCTCTTGAAGAACAGGCCGTCGCGGCTCATCGCGTAGTAGACTCGCGCACCCGCGAGCAGCATTCCGTTGACACAGCCGAAGGTGGAGATGAGGATCGCACCGGCCATCAGCTTCGCTCCGAGGGCTCCAAACGCGGATTCCATGACCGCCGTCGCGACTCGATCCTGCGGAGCTGTTTGGATTGCCGCCATCGGCAGCACGCTGAGATACACGAAGTTGCACGCGATGTACAGCAGCAGCACGACGCCAGTTCCGAGCGCGAGGCTGAGCGGCAGGTTGCGCTTTGGGTTGCGAATCTCGCCCGCGGTGAAGGTGACGTTGTTCCATGCGTCGGAGCTGAAGAGGCTTCCGACCTGGACGACCGCGATGACCGTGAAGATCCCGACGTACTCGATTGGCCCGCCCACGCCGACCTGCACCGCATGCTGCGTATGCCAGCCTGCGTTCGCGAAAAATGCGTGCCAGCCTGCACCGAAGTTCGCTGCGATGGCGGTGGCATTTTTAGCGACGAGGCCGACAGCGACGATGCCGAGCAGCGCGAGAACCTTCGCGCTGGTGAAGACGTTCTGTACGGCTGCACCGAGCTTGACGCCGCGCGTATTGCTCAGCGTCAGCAGCGTGATAATAGCAATCGCCGCGAGGTTCGCTGTGTTCAGACCGATGTCCATGTTGCCCAGCACCATCGGGCCGACCTGCCACGGTGGTACGTGGCCGATGTGCCACAGCCAGTGGGTCGCGCTGACGCTGGGGAAGAAGACGCCGAGGAACTTTCCGAAGGCCACACCGACCGCCGCAATCGTCCCCGTCTGGATCACGAGGAACAGCGTCCATCCATACAGAAAGCCCCAGATGGAGCCGAGCGATTCACGCAGATAGACGTACTGGCCACCGGCCTTGGGCATCATCGCAGCGAGCTCGCCGTAACTGAGTGCTCCGATGATGGTCATCGCGGCCGTCACCACCCAGGCTGCGATCAGCAACGCGGGCGAGCCGAGCACGCGGCTCATGTCTGCCGGCACGATGAAGATGCCCGAGCCTATCATCGAGCCCATCACAATCGCCGTCGCGGAAAACAGCCCCATCCCCTGCACGAAATGCGGAGACGAGTTCGCTGCATCGCCGCGGTGCGAAGGCAGAGCCGAAGGATCGATGGAATTCGCCCTTGCGGGCCCTGAATCTGGTGCGTTCACGTAATCCAAACCCTACCGCAAAATTTCGAGAAAGTCTTCCGCAAGCTTCTGCGGCCGTTCGCCCTTCACCATTAATCCGCTGATCACCGCTACGGAATCCGCTCCCGCATCGATCAGGCTGCGAGCATTTTCGAGGGTCATCCCACCGATCGCGACCAGCGGTTTCCTGGTCAGAGCCCGCGCTCGCCGCACTCCCTCGAGGCCAATCACGGGCTCTGCATCGGCCTTCGTCGAGGTTGCAAATACCGGGCCCACGGCGATGTAATCCGCGTCGCTGGCATCGGCGGCGATGACCTGCGCATCATTGTGCGTCGAGACGCCAATCACACGGCCTGCGCCGACGACCCGTCGTGCATCTGCGGGGGGTAAATCCAGGTGCCCCACATGCACTCCCCAGCCTGCGAGCAGCGCCAGGTCGGCGCGGTCATTCAGGATCAACGTCGCGTTCACCCCCGCAAACACTGAGCGAATCGCTTCCGCTGCTTGCAGGATCTCCGCTGGAGCACCGGCCTTATCGCGGTACTGCACGAGCGTCACGCCTGCATCGCGCAGCTCGCGCGCGTAGTCCTCGATGCTGATTCCTCGCGCGTCCAGCATGGCTTTGTCGATGATCGGATAGAGCTTTGGCAGCGTCATCAGGCCCACGTTCCCAGCAATCTAAGCGCGAGCTTTTTCGCGTTCCAGGAAGCGCTCCATGAACTTGGTATCGAACGCTCCGGAGCGGAATTCTTCGTCGGCGAAGATCCGCTGATGCAGCGGAATCGACGTATGAATTCCCTGCACCACGAACTGCGATAGAGCGCGCTGCATCTTGTTCATCGCCTCTTCGCGGTCCTTGCCGTGGCAGATCAGCTTCGCAATCAGCGAGTCGTAATACTGCGGCACGACTCCCTCCGCATACTGCGCTGTATCGACTCGCACGCCGTTGCCTCCGGGCAGATTGAAGACCGTGATCTTGCCCGGGCTGGGCGTAAACTTCTCCGGATGCTCGGCGTTAATTCTGCATTCAATCGCGTGGCCGATGATCTTCGGGACCTCGGGAACGATGTTGCCGAGCTTCTCGCCCGACGCGATGCGCAGCTGCGCTTTTACGAGATCAACGCCCGTCACCATCTCCGTGACGCAGTGCTCGACCTGGATGCGCGTGTTCATCTCGATGAAGTAAATCGACCCATCTTCATCCATCAGGAACTCGATCGTCCCGGCGTTCCAGTAGCCAATATCCTTGAGCGAGCGCTTGATGATCTTGCCCATCTCTTCGCGCTGTTTTGGCGTGACCTGCAGGCTCGGAGCTTCTTCAATCAGCTTCTGATGACGGCGCTGAATCGAGCACTCGCGTTCTCCCAGCGACATCACGTTGCCGTGCTCGTCGGCGAGCACCTGGAACTCAATGTGGCGCGGCCGCTCGATGAACTTCTCCATGTAGAGATCGCCGTTTGAGAACGCATTGAGCGCCTCCTGCGAGGCCTGCTGGAACAGTGCGGGAAGCTCTTCCTTGCTGCGGCAGATGCGCATGCCGCGACCTCCGCCACCGGCCACCGCCTTCAGGATCACCGGATAGCCGACGCTCTGCGCCCACTCGAGCGCAGCACCTTCGCTCTCGATAACTCCGTCGCTACCGGGCAGAATCGGAACCTTGGCGGCCTTCATCGTCTGGCGCGCGGTGGACTTCTCTCCCATCATCCTCGTCACTTCGGGAGGAGGTCCGATGAACTTGATGTTGGACGCTCGGCATACTTCTGCGAAGTTCGCGTTCTCGCTCAGCAGGCCGTAGCCCGGATGAATCGCGTCGGCGCCGGCGATCTCGGCAGCCGAGATCACGGCCGGGACGTTGAGATAGCTGTCCCTCGACGGCGGCGGGCCGATGCAGATCGCCTCATCCGCGAAGCGAACGTGCAGGCTGTTGCGGTCGGCCTCGGAGTATACCGCGACCGTACGAATCCCCATCTCCTTGCACGCGCTGATGACGCGCAGTGCAATCTCCCCACGATTGGCAATCAATACCTTACGAAACATGTCCTGCCTTTATCTTCTGGTTATCGTCCTTCGCCGCACGCTGACTCTCTGAATCTCGCAACAGCAACATGACTGCTACTTCACAGCAAAGAGCGCCTGCCCATATTCGACTGGCTGGCCGGGCTTCACGAACACCTTCACGATCTCACCAGCGGCGTCGCTCTCAATCTCATTCATCAGCTTCATGGCCTCGACGATGCAGAGCACCTTGCCCACCGAAACCCTGTCGCCGACCTGCACGAACGGATCCGCATCCGGCGATGGCGCATCGTAGAACGTACCCACGATCGGCGACTTCACGACATGCGCTCCCGCATGAGGATCCGCCTCAGCCGCGGGTGCCGCGACCGGCTCAGCCGACGCAGCAAGATTCACCGGCGCGGTCGCAGGCGCCACTACCGCAGCACTGCTGCCCTTCGCGGCCGCCAGCAGCGCCGCCATCTGCGCCATGTCCATACCCGGCGCTGCCGCCGCCGGCGTCTCGCCCGCAAAGCGCAGCCCGATCTTCAAATCCTGCCGCTCCATCTCAAACTCGGCGATTCCGCTGGCCTTCAAAAACTCAACCAGCTCCCGCAACTCCTGCAAATCCTTACCTTCCATAACTGTCTAACTCCTGAAAGTTCGTTTTCCGTATTCTGTCTTACAACTCCATCCAAGCCTTTGGACTGGCGGCCGTCAGCACTTCACCACCGGCTGCGGTCACCAGCACCATATCCTCAATCCGGACTCCGAACAACCCGGCTCCGGAACCTGACTTCGGAAGCGAACGTGACTGCCTAGAAAGATACGCTCCCGGTTCTATCGTAATCACCATACCCGGCTCAAGTAGCTGTTCCTGCTTCGCCGCAATTCTCGGTCCTTCGTGAATCTCCAACCCGACACCGTGCCCGGTGGAGTGCGAAAACTCCTTCTCCAACCCTGCCTTCCGCAGCACCGAGCGCGCGGCTTCATCGACGTCGCAGCAGCGTACTCCGGGCGCAATGATCGCGACCGCCGCCTGCTGTGCTTCCAGCACCGAATGATACACGTCCCACTCCCTGTTGCTGACCTTGCCGAGGTGAACGGTCCGGGTCATGTCCGAGCAGTAGCCACCCAGCAGCACGCCAAAATCCATCGTGACAAAGCCTCGCTTCGGCAGCTTCGCGCTGGTGGCGCGTCCGTGCGGCAGGGCCGACCGCTCTCCGCTGGCCACAATCGTCTCAAAGCTCATCGCCTCGGCCCCGGCCATGCGGGCCTTGAATTCCAACTGCGCGGCAACGTCGGACTCCTTCGCTCCTGCCACCACGAACTCGAGCACGCCCTCGAACAACCGGCAGCCCAGCGCCGCAGCCTTGCGCATCAGCGCAATCTCGTCTTCATCCTTGACCTCGCGAATCCTCGCGACGAGGCCGTCGGTCGCCACCAGAAAGCTACGTCGCACGGCTGCGGGAAGCTCCTTCTTCATGGCCTCCATGGCCGCGACCGTCGTATGCCCGGCATCGAAGGCGCACCTCGCCACTCCCGCCGCCGCCAGCCACTCCACGGCCTGCACTGCCGGTGACCGCTTATCGATCACGACCTGCACGCCTTGTGCCTCAGCTTTGGCCTGGGTGGTGTAGCGGCCGTCGGTGAACAACACAGCTCGTCCTCCCACCAGCGCGATGGCTCCGCTGGACCCTGTAAACCCGCTCAGATAGCGAACGTCCGGCCCGTGAGTCACCATCAGCGCCTCCGCGCCTGCCGCCACTGCAGCCGCCATAGCCTTCTTCCGTCTCACTCGTTCGCGCATCAGACGATTCTACCGATTCAGGACACATCCGCCCAAGTTTCGTCGTTTGTGTCTCCTAGTGATCATCTTCGTCCGCTTGGCCAGTTATCATGGACTATGCACCGTGTTCCCCGCCGCCGCCGTCACTCGGAGGCTCCATCTCTTACGCGCCGCAGCTTTATCGCTACCGCTGCCGCCGCTGGCCTTGGACTCGCCACCTACGCCGGAACGCATGCACGCCACGAATTCGAGATCACCCACCGCACCGTCCCGATTCGCAAACTCCCTGACTCATTCAAGGGTTTTCGCATCGTCCAGATGAGCGATATTCACCTGGTGGAATACACCGAGGCCTCCTTCCTCGAACGCATGGTCGCGCAGGTGAACGCTCTCAACCCGGACCTGGTTCTGATCACCGGAGACTTCGTCAGCCGCGGCCCCGGACCGCTATCGGTCGCATGGAAGGCGGCTGGAACCGGAGCCGAAATTCTATCGACGCTCAAGGCTCCGCAGCGCTTCGGCATCCTCGGCAATCACGACGTCGGCGTCGGCGCCGAGCATGTCATTCGGCCTCTGGAGGCGCACGGCACGCCCATCCTGGTTGACAGCTACACGCCCATCGAGCGGGGCCGGGACGTACTCTGGCTCTGCGGAGCCGACGACGCCGGAACCCGCCGGCCCGACCTGAACTATGCCATCCCAGCGCGGCCCCACGCCCCCGTCCTCTTCATGTGCCATGAGCCCGATTACGTCGACAGGGTCATCCGCCACCCGCGCTTCCCGCTCATCGACCTGATGCTCTCCGGCCATACCCACGGCGGCCAGATCCGCCTTCCCTACGTCGGCCCATTGATCCTGCCGCCCATGGGCCAGAAGTATATCGAGGGCATGTTTCACTTCGACCACCTGCAGCTCTACGTCAATCGAGGCATCGGCACCGTAGGCCTGCCGTTCCGCCTCAACTGCCCCGCGGAACTCACCCACTTCACCCTCGTCGGAGCCTAAGCGGCAGCTCGCAATCTGGGCGCCAGCGGAAGCATCCGGCGGTCACGGCATGCTACACTCCGACGCATTACGTGAGCGCCGCAACGAAATACCGGAACCGAATTCTCTGGATGATTCTCGGCGGCGGGATCGCCGGGATTCTGGCCGTTTCGCTCTTGCTGTGGAGCGGCCTCCGAGCTACAAACGCTCCTTCCCGCTTCGAGACGGTCCTCGCGCTTGCGGTTCGCAACCATTCCATCCCCGGTCGAGAACGTCGCCAGAAAAATCCGCTCCGGGCAGATTCCGCCGCACTGCAACAGGGACGCGAGCTGTACCTTGCGCGCTGCGCGACGTGTCATGGGATCGACGGCAGCGGGCTGACCTCGATCGGCGTAAACCTCTCTCCGCGAGCTCCTGACCTGCGCCAATCCGGAACCCAGAGCCTCACTGATGGCCAGATTCACTCCATCATTGAGTACGGCGTGCGCTTCACGGGAATGCCCGGCCAGCGAAATGCTCACCAGCAATCGAGTCAGGACAGTTGGAAGCTGGTGCTCTTTGTCCGCAGCCTCCAGCCACTCTCGCCAGAGGAGAAGACTCAGCAGGCAGCCGCCGTCGCTTCCGCCCACTATGTTGGTTCGCAGGCGTGCGAGCAATGCCATGCGCAGATCTATCAGCGCTGGAAGAAGACGCCGATGGCCAACGTCGTGCGTGATCCGCGCACCCATCCCGACGCCATTATCCCCGACCTCTCGACCAACACGGTCTCGAAGTTCACGTTGAGCCAGGTTGCGTTTGTGTACGGTAGCCTCTGGAAGCAGCGTTACTTCACCAAAGTTGGGGACAGCTATGCGCCGCTGCCGGTGCAGTGGGACATCGGCAACCACAAATGGCTGCCGTACCATGTACCGGATAAAGGTGCCGATTGGTGGGCCGCGTTTTATCCCTCGGCCAACATGCAGCGTCCGACCGGGCCAACCTGCGACGGCTGCCACTCCGTCGATTACAACATCCATACCCAGCAGGTGGCAGAGTGGAACGTCGGCTGCGAGCGCTGCCATGGGCCCGGCAGCGAGCACGTTCAACACCCCACGCGCGACAACATCCTGAACCCGGCGCAGATGGACTCGGTTGCGGCCAATGACTCGTGCATCCAATGCCATTCGCAGGGGCGGCCGCTTACGAATCCGATCGAAGGAAAGACCTACGACTGGCCTGTCGGCTACCGAGTTGGGCTGCATCTACAGGACTACTGGAAGCTCGAAAACTGCACCCTGGGGCAGACCGATTTCTACTACTTCCCCGACTGCACGGCGCACAAGAATCGTATGCAGGGCAACGACTTTGCGCAGAGTGTGATGTATCGCCACCAAATCACCTGCTCGTCCTGCCACGACGTCCACGGCACAGAGAATTACGCGCAGTTGATCAAACCCGCCGACCAGATCTGCCTGGATTGCCATGGGCCAACCTCGCCGAACGGACCGCACACCGCCTCGATCGCAGCCCATACGCATCACAAAAACGGCAGCCCGGGCAGCCAGTGCGTCGCATGCCACATGCCCCAGATCGAGGGCGAAGGCGTGCCCGGAGCCTTCGTCCATGCGCACACATTCCGATTCATAACGCCCGCGATGACGGACCAGTACAAGATCCCGAATCCGTGCACGTCGTGCCACAAGGACAAATCAACCGCGTGGGCGCAGGACGCCATGAGCCATTGGCCCGAGGGCTCTTCCTGGCGGCTTCAGTAGGACGCCCTGCCCTACCGCGCGCTCGCTGCAGGCTTCTTTTTCCCCGGCTCCGCGGCAGGAGCCTTCGGCGCGACGCCACTCTTCTCGTCCATCCAGCTATCCAGCAGGCTCTTGCGAAACCGCCAGCGGTTCCCCAGCTTGAACGCCGGAACAAACCCCTCGGACGCGTAACGGTACAGCGTGTCTCCGCTGATTCCCAGGTAGTCTGCCGCCTGGCGAATATCCATCACCTCGCGCAGCACCAGCTGTCCCTGCGATCCCGTTGCCATAAACGTCTCCAGTCGTGGGTGAATCTTCGGGGTTTCACCGAGTACCTACGGTTGTACCTGTTTTTCCATAGGGCGACAAGACCTTTCCCCTCCCACCGGTCTCCTCCTTGCCACTCTTTACCAAGTGATACACACCGAAAATCCGGCTCAGCAGCAGCCGCAGACGTGCCCTCGCCAGGCCTCCCGGGCCTCCTTCAACAGCAGAGGGATCGCCACCAGGGCGGCCGCCGAATCGAACCACGCGACCCCAAACCACGCATGAACCGACAGTCCCACCAGCACAATCGCCGCCAGGTAAGCGCAAGTGGCCGACTGCACGGCATCGGCGGCCAGGGCTCGATTGCCGCTGCGACGAGCCTCCCTGCGCTTCAGCCACGCGAGCACGGGCATCACCACCAGCGCAGCCAGCGTGATCGCCATGCCCATACGGCTCGCGTCCGGTCGAATCCCCAGCACCAGCGAGGCGATGGCCAGTGCCGTGACCACCCCGGCGAGGGCGTACAACAGCACCCCGGCAGAGCGGGCGGCGGTCCGCTCTGACAGCCGAACCTGCGGCAGAAACTGCAGCAGCACGACGCCCGCGGAGAGCAGTTCGACCAAACTATCGGAGCCAAACGCAGCCAGCGCCGGGCTTCGCGCCGCAACCGCCACATAGCCGGAGACGCCGCACTCCACCAGCATCCAGGCCAGCGTAATTCCCTGCAGCCAGAAGACCGTGGTCGGCCGGCGCACCGGGGCGCACGTCGCGTTATCGGACGCTGCTCCCCTCACCTCGATCTGGATCGGCTCGGACATCTCGTTCCCCAAAGCATAGCTCCGATCGCCCTGGCGGAGGAGACTACTCCTCGCGTTCCCACCAGCCCGAGCGCAGATCGACACCGCGAAGGACCTCGCTCGGCTCGCCGGGCTTCGGCAGCCACAGCCCAAATCCCTTCTCTGCTGCCAGCTCGATGATCCGCTCCACCGGCTGCTTCCACCCATGCAGCGCCAGGTTGAACAGCCCCCAGTGGATCGGCATCAGCAGACCGGCCCGACCAGCGGGGGCGCAGGCCGCCATCGCCTCAAACGCCTTCACGGCGTTGTCCGGCCCCATGTGGATGCTCGACCACAGCGGATGAAACGCGCCAACCTCCAGCATGGTCAGGTCGAAGCCGTCGTACTGCGAGGCGATCTCCGCAAAGCCTTCCCACCAGCCCGAGTCAGCGCCGTAGTAGACGCGGTGTTCCGGCCCCTCAATCACGTACGAACCCCAAAGCGTTGTGAAGCGGTCGAGCACTCCGCGGCCAGAAAAATGCTGCGATGGCCACGCCGTGATCTTGAGGCCGTCCAGCGTCGCACTCTCGGTCCAATCCAACTCCGCAATCTGCGCCGCCGCAACGCCAAATCCTCGCAGCCGTTTGCCCACACCCAGCGACGTCACCCAGCGCGCTCCGTCCGTCGCCTCCAGTCGCGCCAGCCTCCGAACGGTCTGCGCGCCGAGGTGGTCATAGTGGTCGTGCGAGATCAGCACTACGTCAATCATCGGCAGAGCTTCCAGCGCAAGGGTCGGCTGAAAGAAACGCTTCGGCCCCATGAACGGGAACGGGCTCGCCCGCTGCTCCCACACCGGATCGACCAGCACGCGCAGGCCGTCAATCTCAATCAGCGAAGCCGAATGCCCGAACCACGTCACGCGCAGACCACTTACGGACGGCGTCGCATAGACCAGGGCGCTCGTCGTGAAGGGCCCCAACGGCTGCTTTGGCTCAACGTCAGCCTGATTTTTCAAATACTGGGGCAGCACCTTGAAGACGACGCTGAGCCCGCCTACCTTTGCCGGCGCTGGATTCAGAAACTTGCGACCACGCTTCTCTGCTCGTTTGAGGGTACTCACTGAACCATTGGATGCAGCCATATCCCTATGGTCTCAATTCATCTGGACTACGGCAAAAAATAGAACGGATTCGGCAGCTTTACGCTCATCCCGGCCTGCGGATCGCCCAGCAGATCGCTCCACTGGTCGCCGACGCTCAGCACGAGGCTGTACCCCTTAACGACAATCTTCTGCCGCTCTTCCGACTTGTACGCAATGGTCGCCATGCTGTTCTCGGCACCGTTGCGCAGCGCCAGCCCCGTCCATCCGTGGAAGCCCGCGGCCTCGAGATTTCTCTCCGTCGCCGCCGTCTGGTCGGTCGCCGCACCCTGCCCCGGCCTTCCCGTAATGAAGAACACCGCGACGCCCGCCGCCTTCGCCTCGTTGAACAGCCGCAGCGCTCCGGGAATCGCAACCGAAGCCTCCGGGCTCACGATCCACCTGTTGAACATCGGCCCGACATAGCCGAAGTCTTCGCGCTTCATCTCGCAATAGCTCGACAGCGTCGTCTCGTCGATATCCATCACCACGGCCAGCTTTTCCTTCGCGCCTTCGCGCTCCGCTGCAACCCGCATCGCCAGAGCCGTCTCCGCGCGCTTGTACTGTGCGTCGAGGTCGGCCCAATAGCAGCCGCCGCTGCCCACGCAATCCGCATAATCGGCCAGGCGATAGCGCTCAATCCCAAAGTTTTCGAGCGGCTCATCCGAGAGCAGCGCCTGCGCATTCGCCGCTCCCTGCCTCTGCTCCGCCAGCGCCGCCTCGGCGCTCATCCGGTACGCCGAAGGCTGGTGAGTCGAACCACACACCGGAGGCCCATAGTGGTCCGTCGGCACCACTGGAGCCTGCGCCGCGGCTACTCCAACGACCAACCAGCAAGCCGCGACCCGTACCCACCCAGCCCCAGCCAGCCGGCTACTCCCCGTGATACATCGCATTGATCTTGTCCTTGTAATTCTCGAGAATCACACGCCGCTTCAGCTTCATGCTCGGCGTCAGTTCGCCGCTCTCGATATTCCACTCCTCAGCGACCACGCCCACCTTCTTGATCGTCTCGTGCTGCTCCAGTCCCGCGTTCACCTTCTTCACAATGCTCTCGTACTGCTGCTTCACCTTGGGGTCTTTCACCAGCTCCGCAGGGGCCTTCTTCGCAATGCCATTCTCTGCGGCCCAGCGCTCCAGCGCCGGAAGATTCGGAGAGATCAGCACTGCAGCAAACTTGCGAGCATCGCCGATCACCGCTGCGTTCCCGACCAGCGAATCGACCTTCAGCTTTCCTTCAATCGGCTGCGGAGCAATGTACTTTCCTCCGCTTGTCTTGATCAGCTCCTTCTTGCGGTCGGTGATGGAGAGAAACCCATCTTCATACTTCCCGATGTCGCCGGTCTTGAACCAGCCGTCGTCGGTAAACTCCTTCTTCGTCGCCTCGTCGCGCTGCCAATAGCCGGCAAACACAGACGTCCCCTTCACCTCGATCTCGCCATCCTCCGCCATACGAATCTCGAGGTTCGGAATCACCGTCCCGACTGTCCCCATGCGGTAGCCATCGAACGTATTGCGCGAGATCACCGGCGACGTCTCCGTCAATCCGTACCCCTCGAAGATCCGAATCCCCATATCCAGAAACCACTTCGCCGAGTCCATCCCCAGCGGAGCTCCGCCCGAAACCCAGATCTTCACCTGCCCGCCAAACGCCTCCTTCAGCTTGCTGTAGACCAGCCTGTTGGCAATCTTCCAGCCCAGCGATCCCGGAGTCTTTCCCTCCATCAACTCCTTGCGATGCTTCTCTCCCTGGCCCACCGCCCAGGTCAAAATCTTCTTTTTGAACCCGACCGACTTATGCTCCGTGCCCTGCCGCACCTTCTCATACACGCGCGGAACCGCCAGAAAGATCGTTGGCTTCACGGCCTTCATCGCTCCCACCAGGTCATCGAACTTCGGTAGATACGCAATCTTTCCGCCGTTGCCATAGATCGCATAGTCCAGATGCCGCGCCAGCGCATGGCTCAGCGGCAGGAAAGAAATCGACGAGTCGCCCTCCACAATCCGCAGCCCGTCGGTCGAGTGCCGCAGATTGTCCGCGAGATTCTTGTGCGTCAGCATCACGCCCTTCGGATCGCCGGTCGTCCCCGACGTGTACACAATCGTCGCCAACTCTTCTGCCTTGGTCTGCTTCAGCAGCGCATCGAACGCCGCATCCGGAGCCTCCAACTCCGACGCCCGCTGCAACACCTCCGGCAAGCTCGTCACATTCTCAAAGCTGCCCACATCCAGCGCCGCCACCCGCTCCAGCGACGGAATTTCCCCCGCGTCCACCAGCTTGGCGAACTGCTGCTTACTCGAAACGAAGATCGCCTTCACTCCCGCATCGCGAAGGATGTAGCCCATCTGCTCGGGAGTGAGCGTCTGATACAGCGGCACGTCCACCGCTCCAATCGCGAGCACCGCAAAGTCCACCACCGGCCACTCCCAGCGGTTTTCGCTGACCAGCGCCACCCGGTCGCCGCGCTGAATTCCCCAGCTCTGCAGCAACTCCACCACCGCGCGCACGCGACCATACATCTGCTGCGATGAGATCGGCTTCCATTCTTCGCCACTCTTCCATAGCGCAACCGTCGTATCGCCACGATGGCTCATGCGAATAAACAGGTTATTGATCGTGTCAAAATTCAGCATCCACACCTCTTCCTTCACTGCTCGCCGCGACTGCGACGTTGCTCATGCTACTCGTTTGGATGCAGCTTATTCCAGAACGCCCTTCGACAAATATCTCTCCGCCGAATCCGGCACAATCGTCACCACACGTTTGCCGTCGCCCAACTCCTTCGCGACCTCGACCGCGGCAAACATATTCGCCCCCGCACTCGATCCCCCCAGCACGCCTTCCTCGCGGGCCATCCGCCTCACCGTCGCAAACGCGTCCTCATCCTGCACTATCACAATCCGGTCGCACACCCTGCGATCGAACGTCGACGGAACCACCGCCACGCCAATGCCCTCGACCCGGTGCGGCCCCGGAACTCCCCCTTGCAGCACGCTCCCCTGGCTCTCCACCGCCACCGTCAGGACGCCTGGCAGCCTCCGCTTCAGGCCCCGGGCAATCCCCGTAAACGTTCCCGCCGACCCCACACCAATCACCACCGCGTCGATCCTCCCCTCCATCTGCTCAAAGATCTCCACCGCGGTCGTCAGCTCATGAAAGTCCGGGTTCGCGGGATTCTCAAACTGCATCGCGGCAAACGCTCCGGGAGTCTCGCTCTCGAACTCCAGCGTCCTGCGTATCGCTCCCGCCATGCCCTCACTCTCCGGAGTGCGAACCACCTCCGCGCCTAGCCCTCGCATCAGGATGCACTTCTCCTCCGCAAAGCCCTCGGGAATAAAAATCTGTACGCGATACCCTCGCTGCACGCCGATCAGCGCCAGCCCCACTCCGGTATTGCCTGCCGTCGCCTCGCAGATCGTGTCGCCCGGCTGCAACACGCCGCGCCGCTCCGCATCGAGCACGATCCCCAGGGCTGCACGGTCCTTGATGCTCCCTCCCGGGTTCATCGTCTCCAGCTTGGCCCAGACCTCCGCGTCGCAGCTTCCCACCAGGCGGTTCATCCGCACCATCGGCGTCTGCCCCACCAACTCCGTCACATCTCTGCCTATCCGCATACGTCTTCGCAGTCCACGGCGACGGCCAGCCTGCTCCGTCACCCCAAAAGCCTACCGCACCCCGCAGAAAACTACTTCGTAGTCGACGCTCCGGCTGGTGCTTTCCCCGCGCCCGTGCCATCTGTCTTGGGGAAATATCCCGTGCGAGTCCGCACCTCCAGCCCCTTATATCCCTTGGCCTTGGCCTCCACATGGATCGTCCGGTATCCTCCGACCGAAGGCGGCTTCGACGAGTGATATTCAATCGTGTACTGCGCTCGGATATCCGCCGCCACCTCCTGCGCAATCCCGTCCACTTCTCTCAGCGACTTCGGGAAGAAAGCCAGCCCGCCCGTCTGATTCGCCAGCTCGGTCAGCACCTCGCGCGAGTGCCTCGCCTCGCCATGGCTCACGTCGTCGCCAAACAGCAGCCCGATGCAATAAATCGCCGGGCCATCCAGGTCCTGCACGCGCCGGATCGTCGCCTCCAGCGTCGCACTCGACGCGTTATCGTCGCCATCGGTCACGATCAGTAATACCTGCTTGGATCGCTTCGCATTCTTGGACAGATAGTCCGCCGACGCGATCACCGCGTCATACAGCGCCGTCCCTCCGCTCGATTTGATGTAGCTCAAACCCTGCTGCAGCTTCGGAATGCTGTCGGTAAAGTCCTGGTCGATATACGCCTCGGAGCTGAAGTCCACCAGGAACGCCTCGTCCTTCGGGTTCGACAACTTCACCAGGTTCAACGACGCCGCATCCACCGACGCCCGCTTGTCATACATCGACCCCGAACTGTCGATCAAAATTCCCAGCGACACCGGAAGATCCTCATGCCGGAACCCCACAATCTTCTGCAGCACGCCGTCCTCATACACATGAAACGCGTCCTCAGGCAGCGAGTCGACCGCGTGTCCCGTGGCATCGATCACCGACGCCTCCAGCCGCACCTCGGACGCATCCGCGCGCAGCGTAAACCGACCGTCTTCCTTGGTAATCACGCCTGCCTGCGGAGGAATCACGACCGTCGCAGCGGGAACTCCCCCCGTGTCCGGCGATGGCACCGGATCCGAATCCTGCGTCAGCGTCGCGGCATTGCGCGTCTGCACTGTAGGCTTCTGCGCCGCCGCGCTCTGGCTCGCCGGCGCCTGCGCCGCAACCACCTTCGGCCCGCCCGCTACCTGCACGGCAAGTACGACCATCCCTGCAATCCCGATCCAACCTCTACAGCGATGGTGCATAGTACCTCTCGCGACCTTGCTCGTTCAGCCCCCGGGACACCCCGAAGGCAGCAAAGCCGTTACTTCAATTTACGACAAGATTCGTATCGTTTGTTCTCCGTCGGAGTGTACCCGATTCCAAACCAATTCGTGTAGCTCGTCGCAGATTGCTCCGCGCCGCTCTGCTGCTTCAGACCGTTTCCCGCTCAACTGTTACCTCTGTCTGATGCCACATCGCCACATCCAAGGTGCCTGACCTCCGCCATCGACCCGCTGAGCCAGTGTCAGTATGGGCTCGAAAACTCCCGCCGTCCGCGCAGGACCCGTTGACCCTGCGGTGGGCGTGTGCTCTAATTCGCGCGTTCATAAAATTGCACTTTTTTTGTTTCTGAGGTAGCACCATCCACTTTAAGACACGTACCAGGAGGAGCATCCTTCCATGAATTTCGCAGCAGTCGCGGCAATTGTCTTCAGTTTTCAAGATGTCCAGTCCAGTACCTCGGACGCCACCCAAACGGTCGTCAACAGCAGTGACAACATCTGGCTGTGGATCGCTCTCGGCGTAGGCTTCGTCGCCCTCATCGCCGCCTTCATCCTCGCCCGCATCGTTCTCGCCGGCGACACCGGAACCCCCGAGATGCGCAGCATCTCCGACGCCATCCGCGAAGGTGCCGAAGCCTTCCTCTCCCGCCAGTACCGCTCCATCGGCATTATGGCCGTGGTCCTCGCCGTCGTCATCTTCCTCGGCTACCGACTCTCACCCAGCACCCACGACATCGCGACCCGCACCGTCATCAGTTTCCTCGTCGGAGCCATCTGCTCCGGCCTCGCCGGCTTCACCGGAATGTACGTGTCGATCCGCGCGAACATCCGCACCGCCTCGGCCGCGCGCAACTCATTGAACGGCGCGCTCCAATCCGCCCTGCGGGGAGGAGCCGTCACCGGCCTCGTCGTCGTTGCCCTGGCTCTCATCGGTATCGGCGTCCTGTTCCTCGCCTTCGGAGGACTCAACGATCCCCGCCACGTCGTCTATGAGCTGGTCGGCTTCGGCTTCGGGGCCTCGCTCGTCGCCCTCTTCGCCCAGCTCGGAGGAGGCATCTATACCAAGGCCGCCGACGTTGGCGCCGATCTCGTCGGCAAAGTAGAAGCCGGAATCCCCGAAGACGATCCCCGCAACCCCGCCGTCATCGCCGACCTCGTTGGCGACAACGTCGGCGACTGCGCCGGCCGTGGAGCCGACATCTTCGAGTCCACCGCCGCTGAAAACGTCGGCGCCATGATCCTCGGAGCCGCGCTCTATCCCGTCTTCGGCATCAAGGGAATCCTCTTCCCGCTCATGGTCCACGCCATCAACCTGGTCGCTTCCATCATCGGCGTCGCCATCGTCAAGACCACCGACAACGAAGACCCGATGCGTGCCCTCAACCGCGGCTTCTACGTCACCTCCATCCTCGCCCTTGCCGGCTTCGGCGGCATCGTCTACAAGATGCTCAACGGCCCCGGTGTCCAGCCTCTCTACCTCTTCCTCTGCGGAGTCATCGGCCTGGTCACCGCCTTCCTCTTCGTCTGGATCACGCAGTACTACACCGAGAGCCAGTACCGCCCCGTCCAGTCCATCGCCGAGGCCTCGCTCACCGGCCCCGCCACCAACATCATCTCTGGCCTCGCCGTCGGTATGGAAACTCCCGCGATGCCGGTCATCGTCATCTGCTCGGCGTTGCTGCTCAGCTATTACTTCGGCGTGAAGGGTCTCTCCGGAGTCCATCTCCCCGGAATCTCCAACTACGTCAAGGGCATCTACGGCACGGCCATCGCCACCATGGGCATGCTCTCCTGCGCCGCCTACATCCTTGCGATGGACACCTTCGGCCCCATCACCGACAACGCCGGCGGCATCATCGAAATGTCCAACCAGCCTGACTCCGTCCGCGACAAGACCGACAAGCTGGACTCCGCGGGCAACACTACCAAGGCCCTGACAAAGGGTTATGCTGTGGGCTCCGCCTCGCTCGCCGCGTTCCTCCTCTTCTCTGCGTATCTTGAGGAGATCAAGTCCCTCGTCACCGCCAAGGTAGCCGCTGCCGGCCCCGCTGGCTTCATGCCCGAAGGCTGGTCCTTCACCAACATCAACCTCGCCGAAATCCCCGTCTTCGCCGGTGCGATGCTGGGCGCTATGCTCGTCTACCTCTTCTCGTCGATGGCGATTAAAGCTGTAGGCCGCACCGCCCAGATGGTCGTCAAAGACGTTCGCGACCAGTTCCGAGAGAACCCGGGCATCATGGCCGGAACCTCCAAGCCCGACTACGCCCGCTGCGTCTCCATCGTGACGGGTGCGGCACTCAAGGAGATGGTCCTCCCCGGCATCCTCGCCGTCGGTCTGCCGGTCGCCGTCGGTCTCATCTTCCGCAACTTCAGCAGCGTCTACGGAGCCGGTTCCGAAGTCCTCACCCGCACCGGCCTGCGCAACGTTCCCTCGATCAACGGCATCCCCGTCAACCTCGGAGGAGCGACCGCCGTAGCCGGTCTGCTCATGGTCGGCACCATCTCCGGAGTCCTCCTCGCCATGCTCATGAACAACGGCGGAGGAGCCTGGGACAACGCCAAGAAGTGGATCGAAACCGGCCAGTACGGCGGCAAAAAATCTGACGCCCACAAGGCCGCCGTCGTAGGCGACACCGTAGGCGATCCCTTCAAGGACACCGCCGGCCCCAGCCTTCACGTCCTCATCAAACTCCTGGCCACGATCACCCTGGTACTGGCTCCACTCTTCCTCTAACTCAACTCCGCAAAAGACAAAGGCCGCCGACTCATCCACGTCGGCGGCCTTTGCATGTCGTCAAGAATGTATGGTTAGGCCATGCCTCTGTCCCATAGTGCCTGCAGCCGAATCGCCCTTCTATTGTTGTACGTCGCAATCTGTCTGAGCTCGACCGCTGGAGTCGCGCAAAAAGATTCCGCCGTTCAGTCCCAGACAACGGACCAACTCGCGTTCGACGTGGCTTCAGTAAGGCCGAGCAAGGCAACCAAGCCGGACTCCAACGTTCCTCTCGGCGCCGGGAATGTCTACTCCTCAAGCAACGGTGTTTTAAGCGCGAAGAACTTTCCGCTGCTCGCGTACCTTGTATTTGCGTACAAGCTCACGGATTATCAGCAGGAAGCGATTGAGTCGACAGCATCTGATTGGGTGGTCTCAGACCGTTACACCATTGAGGCACGCACTGAGAAGCGCGATGTTACGAAAGACGAGCTGCGTCTAATGATGCGCTCGCTGCTGGCGGAACGGTTCAAGCTGGCCGTTCACTACGAGAAGCGAAAGGTGCGCGTCTTTGCCCTCAAACTGATCAAAGTCGACACGCTGGGACCGAAGCTGCAGCCGCATCCGAATGGAGCTACCTGTTCGGACCCATCTCTTAAGTCGACAGATGCCAACGACAAACCTGTTGCATTGCCTTTGCAGCCCTTGAAGGGCGGATTTCCCACTGTCTGCAATGGGATTCTTGGACTGCCCGCCAGCGCTCCAGACCGCTATAGCTTCGGCGCAGCCGACGTTCCCATGAGTCTGATTGCAAGCGCGTTATCAAGCTGGGGGGATCTCGGCCGCCCCGTTGTCGATCAGACCGGCCTTCCTGGTAAGTACGACTTCGTCCTCGACTTCACTCCAGACCCACGACCTTCCTACGCGACCATAGATTCCGGAGGCCCCGGCTTTCAGGAGGCTCTGAAACTTCAGCTAGGACTTCGGCTGGAAGCAGAACGAGCGCCCGTTGAGTTTGTGGTGATCGACCACGTGGAACGTCCCGATGAGAACTGATCGGAACAAAAACCCGCCCGCCGCGATTCCCTCGTGAAAGATCGCGCAAACCTTTTCTTGCCGACCGCGCGTCTTTCCCCGCTATACTGATCCGCGACGCAGATCGACACTCCACTCCTCCTCCCAAAGGAGCCCGCCATGTCCTCCGTTCGCCTCCTCATCGGCACCCGCAAAGGCGCCTTCGTTCTCACCTCCGACGGCACGCGCAAATCCTGGAAGATCGACGGCCCCCACTTCCCCGGCTGGGAACTCTACCACCTCAAGGGCTCGCCCGTTGACCCGAACCGCATCTACGCCTCGCAGACTTCGGGCTGGTTCGGGCAAATCATCCAACGCTCCGACGACGGCGGCGCAACATGGAACCCCGTCAACAACCAGTTCACCTACGACGGCGTCCCCGGCACCCACCAGTGGTACGACGGCACGCCACACCCCTGGGAGTTCAAGCGAGTCTGGCACCTCGAGCCCTCGCTCACTGACCCCGACACCGTCCTCGCCGGAGCTGAAGACGCCGCCCTCTTCAAGTCCACCGACGGCGGAGCCAGTTGGCAGGAACTCTCCGGCCTTCGCACCAACGCCACTGCCGCCGGCTGGACTCCCGGCGCCGGAGGAATGTGCCTCCACACGATCCTCCTCGACCCCACCAACCCCGACCGCATCGTCATCGCCATCTCCGCGGCCGGGGCCTTTCGCACCGACGACGCAGGCAAGACCTGGAAGCCCATCAACAAGGGCCTCCACTCCAAATACATCCCCGACCCCAACGCCGAGGTCGGCCACTGCGTCCACCACATCGCCATGAACCCGCGCACGCCCAACACCCTCTTCATGCAAAAGCACTGGGATGTCCTGCGCTCTGACGACGCGGGAGACCAGTGGACCAAAATCAGCGGCAACCTCCCCACCGACTTCGGCTTCGTCATCGACGTGCACTCGCACCAGCCCGAGACTGTCTACGTCGTCCCCATCAAGAGCGACTCCGAGCACTTCCCCCTCGACGGCAAACTGCAGGTCTTCCGCAGCCGCACCGGAGGCAACGAGTGGGAGCCACTAACCAAAGGCCTCCCGCAGCAGGACTGTTACGTCAACATCCTTCGCGACGCCATGGCCGTCGACACCCTCTGTGATTCCAAGGAAGACTGCGGCATCTACTTCGGCACGACAGGCGGGCAAGTCTACTGCTCACCCAACGGCGGCGACACCTGGCAAGCCATCACCCACGACCTCCCCGCCGTCCTCTCCGTAGAAGCCCAAACGCTCGCATGAGGTCAGCATCATTGGAGTCCGGTTTCCGAAAGCATTTGCTCGTCGCATCCACGTCGCTCGCGATTGCCCTCGCGCTTTTGAACACCGGTCAGCTTTTATCGCAGACACCCCCTGCGCAGCCCTCGTCCTTTGAGGTCGCGTCCGTCCGGGCATCACCCGCCAACCACGCCTATACGTCGATCAGCCCCTCAGGGGCGGAGCGCTTCACCGCAACCAACACATCGCTGAAGCTTTTGATCGAGCTCGCCTTCGGACTAGACGGCAACCAAGTGACCGGAAAGATTGGCTGGCTCGATTCGGCCTTTTACGACATTCAGGCCAAGCCCCCCACGGATCAGGGTCTCACCTACGAAGAGCTCCGACCGTTCCTCCAGAATCTGCTCGCCACTCGCTTTCATCTGGTGGCGCACCGAGAGACCCGGTACGTCTCCGGCTACTCCCTCGTGGTCGCCAAGGGAGGCTCAAAGCTAACCGCCGCAAAGGAAGCAACCACCGGAGGCTATATTCTCCCCAACGGAATCAAGAATCCCGGTGCATCCATGAAGACGTTGGCCAGCATGCTCGCTATACCCGCAGGACGACCGGTCATGGACAAGACAGGCCTCACCGGAACCTACTCCATCGATCTCAAATATGCTCCCGAAGGATCCCCGGACTCGGAGTTGCCCTCCATGTTTGCAGCCCTGCAAGAACAGCTGGGGCTAAAGCTCGAGCCGCAAAAAGATGTGCCCCTCCCCGTGCTCGTAGTCGACAACGCAGATAAAGTGCCTACCCCGAATTAGCATCGAACTCAGCCGTACACCGGCTCTTTCATTCCGAACGCTCACCCGCAACCACCCCATGCCCATCCTCCGCATCGACCTCCCTCTTCACCTCCGCCGCCTCGCCAACATCCCCACGCACGAGCTCCCGCTCGACGTCCCCTCCCCCGTCACCATCGCCTCCATCCTCGACGCCCTCGAAGCCCGCCACCCCATGCTCCGCGGAACCATCCGCGACCACGTCACCCTCCCCACCGACACTCCGCTCCCCGACGCCATCCTCACCGCCCGCGAGCCCCTCATCATCCTCGGAGCCATCGCCGGAGGCTAGCTGTCAGCATCCCCACCGTCCTTTGCCCCCACCGTCGTCCTTTGCCCCCACCACGCGAAGCCTCTCGCCGTGCGCGTAGCACCCGTACAATAGAGGGATGGCACGTCTGTACCCCTTCCGCGCACTCCGTTACGATCCCACCCGCGTCAACATGACCGACGTCGTCACCCAGCCCTACGACAAGATCACGCCTGCCATGCAGGACGCCTACTACGCCGCCAGCCCTTACAACCTCATCCGCGTCATCCTCGGCAAGCATCTCTCCACCGACACCGACGCCGGCGAGAACGTCTACACCCGCGCGGCCTCTACTCTGGATGGGTGGCGCGCCGAAGGCATCCTCAAAGAGGAGACCGAGCCCGCCCTCTACGGATACTCCCAGACCTACAAAGTCCCCGGCACCGAGGAGGTCCGCGAGCGCCGCGGCTTCGTCGCCCTCGGCCAGCTCTACGACTACGCCGACAAGGTCGTCTACCGCCACGAGCAGACCTTCCCCAAACACAAGTCCGACCGTCTCGCCCTCTTCAAGGCCACCCGCGCCTACTGCGAGCAGATCTACATGCTCTACTCCGACCCCACCTTCACCGCCGAGCAGGCCATCTTCGAGTCCGGAGCCGCTCCCGACCTCCAGATCACCGACGAATACGATGTCCTCCACCGCGTTTGGAAGGTCACCGACCCCACCCTCATCAACCGCGTCCTCGCCGCCATGTCCGACAAGTGGCTCCTCATCGCCGACGGCCATCACCGCTACGAAACCTCCACCACCTACATGCACGAGCGCGCCGCCCAGCTGGGCATCGACCCCAACGCGCCGCCCACGAAATCCGACGCAGGCTTGCCGCAGCCAGCCTTCCCCGAACAAGCGATGATGATGACCTTCGTCAACATGGACGCCCCCGGCATCACCATCCTCCCCACCCATCGCGTCGCCTTCGGCCTCATCGGCTTCCACGGCCGCGAGTTCGCCGCCAAGGCCTCCGCCTACTTCACCGTCACCGAGATTGACCCTACGCCCAGCGGCCACTACCCCGGAGCCGACTCCCTCCTCCAGCGCCTCAACGACACCCCCGGCGTAGCCTTCATCGCGGCCACCCGCGACGGAGATTTCCTGCTCGTGCCGAAGCCCGAGGCCATCGCCCCGCTGCTCACCGGCCTCTCGCCCCGACAGCAGCAGCTCGACGTCACCCAGCTCCACAAAGTAGTCCTCGAAAAGCTCCTCGGCCTCAGCGAAGACACCGTCCGCGCCGGCTCCCACGTCCGCTACCTCCGCGAAGCCTCCGAGGCCCTCGCCCAGGTAGGCTGCGGCAACGCCGACGTAGCCTTCCTCATCAAGCCCGTCACCCTCGAGCAGATGCGCGACATCTCCCTCAACCTCGAAGTAATGCCCCAGAAATCCACCGACTTCTACCCCAAACTCCTAAGCGGCCTAGCCATGTACACCCTCGACTAGGAACTCTTTGTTTTTTTGTTTGTCATTCCTTAGGAATCTGCTGTTTGATCGTCGTGCCGGGCACTGTCTCTTTCATTCTGCTCCAAGAAGAGTTCTGCTAGCATTTGTTGATGGCTGACATATCTATCGGTGGTGCTTTGGAGGGTATAAAATCTGCAGCCCAAATACTTCGTGCAGCGGATAAACTTCCAGAGTACGAAAAGCTGCTCGATGCTCAACAAAAGCTTCTCGACCTTATGGACAGGCTCCAGTCTTTATCGAAGCGAAATAAAGAACTCGAAGAGTCGCTTGACGCGATTAAATCTGATGGTGAGCGTGCAAAAGAGATAACTAGAGTGGGAGACGTCTACAAAGTAAGCGATCATGAATATTGTGTACGCTGCTGGGAAGTTGATAAGCGGTTAGGACCTTTGCTCTTCGAGAAGACAGAAACACAAGTGTGGCAACCTTATCGAGTTTTGGAATGCAGCCGCTGTAAACAAAAAGCGCGTATCCCTCTACCTCTATAAGTTAGTTACACAGCGCTTACCGACTCACCCCCTCCAACGGGCTACTCGCCGTCGCATACAGCTTCTTCCCCATTCGCCCTGCGAGAAACGCCTCGCGCCCCGCCTCCACGCCCTTCTTCATCGCCGACGCCATCAACACCGGCTGCCGCGAAGCCGCCATCGCCGTATTCAGCAGCACGCCATCGAAGCCCATCTCCATCGCCAGCGCCGCATCGCTCGCCGTCCCCAACCCGGCGTCCACAATCAGCGGAACCTCGGTGATCAGCTCGCGCATCATCCGCAGCGTGTAGCTGTTCGCAATCCCCAACCCGGTCCCGATCGGAGCCCCCAGAGGCATCACCGCCGCCGCTCCCACATCAATCAGCCGCTTCGCAAACACAATATCGTCAGTCGTATAAGGAAGCACCGTGAACCCCTCCTTCACGAGCACGCGAGTAGCCTCAACCGTCGCTTGAACATCCGGATACAGCGTCGCCGTATCGCCGATCACCTCAATCTTCACCCAGTCCGACAGCCCCACCTCGCGCCCTAGTCGGGCCGCCCGAATCGCCTCCTCGGAAGTGAAGCATCCCGCCGTATTCGGCAGCAGAAAATACTTCTTCGCATCAATGAAATCCAGGAGCGACTCCTTCGTCCGGTCCAGCTCAACTCTCCGCACCGCGACCGTCACCATCTCCGCGCCCGACGCCTCAATCGCAGCCTTCGTCTCCGCGCCGTCCTTGTACTTCCCCGTCCCGACAATCAGCCTCGACCCAAACGTCCGTCCCGCAATCACCAACATATCCATACTCAAATCCTAATCCCTATCCCCTAATTCCTGCCCCCACACACAAACGGCCCGCCCCGAAGGACGAGCCGTTATGCGGTGATCTGGTGGGATTGACTTGAGGCATCCGTTCTCTTGGATGGGCCTCGGAGTTGGAAAGCAAGCAAGAACGCTCTGTTCTGCCGTTGACTTTCCCTCGTAGGTCTAGAGCTCGGATGCTCTAAGCCTCAGTCACCTCACGTTGGTGTGTACAACTCGAACAATCAATTTTCATAGGTTTGGACCATCCTCCTTTCCCGTGTTGAGACCGAAGCTACGCCGCCTTCCCTCTCGAAGTCAATCGCCCAGGCCTCGCGCATGTGCAAATCTGCATCCCAACCAAATGAGCACAAAAATCTACCGGAGAATCTTCACTCTATGAAACCCGCCACCCTCATCGGCATCGTCCTCATCCTCGTCGGCATCATCGGATTCGCCGTCGGAGGCTTCAGCTTCACGCACGAAAAGAAGGATGTCGACCTCGGCCCGCTCCAGGTCTCCCACAAGCAGACCAGTACCGTCCCCATCCCGCCAATCCTCAGCGCCATCGTCCTCATCGGAGGCATCGGGCTCGTTGTGGTCGGCACCAAGAGCAGCTAAGCCTCTTCACAGAAAGAGCCGCTGCCCACGCCGCCCAGCCTACTTCATATACGCGCGCACCAGGTCGATCAACTCCTCGCCCAGTTCCGGAGTCAGCGCCTTCGCCTTCGGTCCAATCAGGTGCAGCCGGATATGATCCTCCAGCACCTCGGCCATCAAGCCATCAATGCCTCCGCGCACCGCCGCCAGCAGCATGAGCACGTTCGTGCAATCGTGCTCCTCGCTCAAGCTGCGCTCTACCCGCTCCATCTGCCCATGGATGCGCTTGGCCCGATTGATCAACTTCACCCGTTCCCGATCCAGTTCCACGTTCACCCTCTAATACCCTACTGGGGTATACTATTCTTCGACGACCAAAATTCATACTCCGTTTTTATTCTCCCCTAACTCTTCCCCTGCACAATTAAAGATCCTTCATGTCCCCTCTCCGCCATCTCCGCATCGTCGCGCTGCTCGTCTGCCTGCCACTCGCCGTCTGTTGTGCGCTCGCCCAGGCGACCCCGCAACTCCCGGCGCAGACCTCGCAGTCCGTTATCCCTAACGCGATGCCAGACGCTCCCTCCGCGCAACTCGCCGCAGCTCTCCGCGACGACACCAACTTCCCCCTCCGCCCAGACCCGCGGCCCTCTCGCGCAGGAACGCAAAGCCTTCCGCCGTCCGCGCAGGATCCTGCAACCAGCCCCGCACATAACACCCCCTCGGCAACCGACGAGTCCGCAGGCCCCCAGCAGACCTACAACCTCCACGCGCAATACACCCTCACCGGCACCGGGTATCCCTCCTTCGCGGCCCGGTACACGAACCCTGCCTATTCGGTCTACGGAACCCGGAGCAGCCTGCCGACCCAGGGTCAGGCTCGTGAAACTCAATCGCTCGACCTGTATTTCGGGTATCGCTTAGGGTCCGATACCGAGTTCCACATCGATACCTTGTTCTGGCAGGGCTTTGGCCTGAACAACACCTACGGCATCGCCGACTTCCCCAACGGCGAAGCGTTCAAGGTAGGCGTTCGCTACCCTCACTTTTCGCTAGCGCGATTCTTCATCCGGAAGACCATCAATCTAGGGGAAAACAAGGAACAGAGGTCCGTCGACGACGACCTGCTCACACTTCGCGGCAATCAGGACACAGATCGCATCACCATCACCGTCGGCAGATTCAACGTCAAGGACATCTTCGACAACAACCAATACTCCAACGACCCGCGCGAGCAGTTCATGAACTGGGCACTCATGGCCAATGCCTCCTACGATTACCCGGCCGACGCTTTAGGCTTCACCACCGGCATCGCGATTGAGGCGAACCGGCCGCAGTGGACCCTGCGTTACGGTTGGTTCCAGATGTCGAAATACAGAAATCAATTCACGGCCGAAGGCCTGTACCTCACCCTGCCCAATGAACCCCTGGGGGGCGACGGTAAGATCTTCGAGGACTGGGGAATGGTCACCGAACTTGAGCACCGTCACAGCATCGGAAAGCACGCAGGAGCAGTTCGCCTGCTGGTTTACGATGACCGTGCGAACATGGGCAGCTATAAGGCGGCGGTGGCTCTGGCCAATGATCCAGCCACCCTCGCCATCTGGGGCACACCCGCACAGTTCCTCGCGAGCGCCAACGGTGTCACCGGTGGAATCGATAGCACGCACGCCCTGCGTAACACCTGGGGCGTCGGGCTGAACATGGACCAGGAGATCACCAAAAACATCGGCGTGTTTTCCCGCATCGGCAGGAACAGCGGTCAGAACGAGTCATTTGAATTCACGGACTCAAACTGGACGGCCACCTTTGGCACCAGCATCAAGGGCGAGACGTGGAAGCAGCCCGACGACGTCATCGGCGCGGCCTTCATCGCGAGCGGCATCTCAAAAGCCAACCAGGCCTACCTCGCAGCCGGAGGCCTTGGCATCCTCACCGGTGACGGAGCTCTGAACTACGGCCCTGAGAAAAACGTGGAACTCTACTACGACCATCAATTTTCGAAGTACTTCCACGGCACGCTCGACTACCAGTTCGTGGACGACCCTGCGTACAACAAAGATCGCGGCCCCATCCCCGCCATCTTCGCTCTCCGCCTGCATTACGAGCGCTAGACATCCGTCTTAGTAGTTCCACTCTCGCGGTCCGCGCAGGACCAACCAGGCCCGTGGCCCCGTCGCCATGTTCAGCGTCCGCACCCACATCGACTTCTAACTGGCCCCCCGCCGCCGCACGATCCCCCGCAGCACCCACCCCAGATCAAACAGCGCCGTCCCCAGCACTCCCAGCACAATCGCGCCAAAGTACGCCCGCCACACCGTCGCGATCACGGCACCCTGCGGATCATCCGCGCGATACAGCACCGGCACGGTCTCTCCAGCGGCAAACTCAATCTCATCCGACCCCGGCCCCGCCAGCACCGTCACCAACTCCCCGCTCGCGGTGCGAAACCGAACCCGCGGCGTATACCAGACGCCGCCCTCTTTCGCGAACCCCGCGACATTCTCCGTGACCGTCGCGATCGCCCGCACTCTTCCTCGCGCAAACATCCAGGAATGCACCCCAAACCCAGCCGCCATCACCAGCAACAGCAAGCCCACCGACGGCAGCACCCTGCCCAGCGACGGAGCCACCCAATAGAAACGATCCCTCAGCCACCGCAACGTCGTCACGGTCTTGCGAAACACCGACATGATCCCACTCTACGCGACGGCCCGCCGACCCACAGCAGCGACAGGTACACTAGCCCCACTGCCAGCCCGGCACGAAAGAGAGTTCTCCCATGACCAACGCCGCAAAGACCAACGCCGCAACCGCCTTCTGGACTCGTCTTGAGGAGCGCACCGCTCCTTACAATCTCCTCGCGCATCCCTTCTACCAGGCATGGTCGCGCGGCGATCTCACCCGCGACGATCTCCGCGAGTACGCCGCTGAATACTGGCATCATGTCTCCGCCTTCCCCACCTATCTCAGCGCGCTCCACAGCCGTCTGCCCGACACCGAACTTCGTCGCGAAGTCCTCCGCAATCTCTCCGAAGAAGAAGGCACTGACTCCGCCACCGCGCGTCCCCACTCCGACCTCTGGATAGACTTCGCCGAGGGCATGGGAGCCACCCGCTCCTCCGTCGAGTCGCACGCCGTCCAGCCCGAGATGACCGCGCTCCTCGCCACCTTCCGCTCCGCCATGCAGGAGCCCACCCCCGCCGCCGCGCTCGCCGCTCTCTACGCCTACGAGTCCAAGGTTCCGGCCATTGCCGTCACCAAAGCCGAGGGCCTCGCCGCGCACTACAACGCCGACGCCGCCACCTCCCGCTACTTCACGCTCCATCAAACAGCCGACGTAGCCCACTCCTCGGTCTGGCGCGAGCTCATCAACAAGGAGATCGCCCTCGACCCCTCCGCAGCCGAAGCCGCGCTGGCCTCCGCAGAGCGCGCCGCGCAAGCCCTCTGGACCGCCCTCGACGGAGTAGAACGCCAGCGCCTCGCCCGCCAGTAGCCCCACCCATTTCCCTCACTGCAAACGCCCCTCGCCTCGTTCTCCATTCGCTGCGAAGGGCGTTTGTACCTGCACCCGATTTCTTCCCCGTCGCGCAACGTCAATTCAACCCTCGCGTAATAAACTGTGTTTCACAACTCATGCTCATCTCTCACCCGACCCTCAAAGTCCTTCGCCAGATCCATCTCTACCTCGGCATCTTCACCGCACCGGCGCTTCTCTTCTTCGCCCTCACCGGAGCCCTCCAGACCTTCAGCCTCCACGAAGCCTCGCGCACCAGCGACTACAAGCCTCCCACCTGGATCGTCACCCTCGCACAACTGCACAAGAAGCAGACCACGACCGTCCCCATCCGCAAACCGTGGCCCGCATCCGAAGCCGCCAGGCCCAGCACTGCCACGCCCAACGCCGCAGCTCCCAGCGCCCCCGCAGCGTCCGCACCCAGGCGAACCGAGCCCGCGCCCAAGTCTCATCTCCCGATGAAGATCTTCTTCCTCACCGTCGCACTTGGCCTCTTCCTCTCGACCCTCACTGGCATCCTCATGGCCTACAAATTCAACCGCAACAAGGTCCTCGTCACCGGCCTCCTCCTCGCCGGCATCGTCGTCCCACTCCTGCTCCTGCCCTTCTAATTCCTCGGCTGCCCCATCCATGACAGCTCCATCGTCATGGGTGGGATTCACATTCGTCAGCGCCACACAAGCCAAACTCCCGCCGTCCGCGCAGGACTTCGTGTGCCCCAGGCATGCGAGGCTTTGGGCGCATGAATCGGATTGCGGGCCTCCCCAGAAACTCCCCCTATACTTGAAAGCGATGATGCTCACCGCGCTCGCCTTCGAACTGCCCGCCTTCCTCCTCGGCCTACTCTTCGGCAGCTTCCTCAACGTCTGCATCTCGCGCCTCCCCGCCCACCAGAGCATCAGCAAGCCCCGCTCCCACTGCCCCCACTGCCTCGCGACCATCCGCTGGTACGACAACATCCCCCTCCTAAGCTGGATCCTCCTCCGAGCCCGCTGTCGCCACTGCAAGCAACCCATCTCCTGGCGCTACCTAGCGGTGGAACTCGCCTTCGGTCTATGGCTCGCCTACGCCGCAAACACGGCGCTTGTCCTCTTCACGCCAGGCATCGCCGCAAGCGCTCTCGCCGGGCGTACGCTCGACACCATCGCCCTCGCCATCCTCGGCTTCCTCCTCCTCGGCCTCCTCGTCATGGACTGGCAAACACACAAGCTCCCCGACGCCTTCACCCTCACCGGCACGCTCCTCGCCTTCGTCCTCATCTGCGTCCGAGCCGTCTTCCTCGGCCCGCACGAAGACGAGCTCCTCCTCCACGGCCGCAACCCACTCACCAGCCCCGGCAACGTCACCGACCGCGGCAACGTCATCCTCACCGGCCCCGAGCACCTGGTGCTCGGTCGGCTCCTCGCCATCGCCGCCGCCGCCGGAATTCTCCTTCTCATCCGATTCGCTTACCAGCAGCTCCGCCACCGCGAAGGCCTCGGCCTCGGTGACGTCAAACTCATCGCCATGATCGCCGCCTTCCTCGGCTTCTGGCCGGCCGTCCTCGCGCTCTTCCTCGGCTCCATCCTCTGCTCCGCCTACGCCCTCACCCTCATCCTCCGCCGCCGAGCCTCCACCCTCACCCGCCTTCCTCTCGGCACCTTCCTCTCCATCGGAGGCCTCCTCGCCGCCCTCTTCGGCACCCCCCTTATCGCCTGGTACAGCTCTCTCCTCTAAATTTTCACCTGATCCCTAATCCCTGCTCCCTAATCCCTGCCTCCTTGACCCTTGACCGCCTCACTCCTACACTCAAGACTAGTCATGACACGCGATCCCTACATCTGGCAGTATCTTCCGCTCGTGTTGCAGATCCTTGCAGCCGTCGGTCTGGCGGGCTTCATGGTGGCCGCCTCGTTCTTTCTCGGCAAGCACAAGCGCTCGCGCACCAAGCTCAGCGCCTACGAGTGCGGCATGGACCCCGTCGGCGACGCGCGAGGCCGCTTCTCCGTCAAGTTCTACATGGTCGCCATGCTGTTCATCCTGTTCGATGTGGAGGCCGTCTTCGTCCTTCCCTGGGCCGTCATCTACCGCCGCCTGCCCGCCATCACCGGCTCGCGCCTCTTCGGCTTCTGGGAGATGCTGGTCTACATGGGCTTCGTCGCCGTCGGCCTCTTCTACGTCTGGAAGAAGGGCATCCTTAACTGGTCCAACGACAGGGCCGACCTCTAAGAATCCTCGAAGGGGCACGGCTTCAGCCGTGCCATAAAATGTCAGCATAGGCTAGGGGCTTTAGCCCCTGAGGGACGAAAGCATTCATGACCGACCCAATCACCAACCCCGCCACACCGACCGCCGTCTTCGGCAAGGACGCCGTAACCGAAGCCCTCGCCGATCACGCCGCAATCCTCGGCCTCAAAGACCTCATCACCGACGCCAAGTGGGACCGCCGAGAGCTCACCCTCACCGTCGAGCCGGCCACCATCGTGGAAGCCATGCAGGCCGCCAAATCTGCCGGCTACAACTTCTTTGAAGACGCCACCGCCGTCGACTGGTATCCCACCGAGCCCCGCTTCCAAATCTCCTACTCCCTCCTCAGCCACGCGCTCAAGCAGCGCATCCGCATCATCGCCCGCATCTCCGGCGACGATCCCCGCATCGACTCCATCACCTCCGTCTGGCCCTCGGCCAACTTCTACGAGCGCGAAATCTTTGACCTCTTCGGAGTCCACTTCCCCGGACACCCGCGCCTCACCCGCATCATGATGCCCGAAAACTGGGAAGGGCATCCGCTCCGCAAGGACTATCCCGTGGAGGGGTATCGCTAATGGCCTTCGTTGAAGAACTCGAACAACCCGGCGTCGCCAAAAAAGTTGACTCCACCGGAGCCAACCTCGCCGGCTTCCGCTCCGCCGAAGACCTCCTCATCCCCGGCGTCGAAGACGTCGTCGAAGAGTCCACCTCGCACCACCACCCGCACGGCTCTGACCCCGTCACCGACCAGACCATGGTCCTCAACATGGGCCCGCAGCATCCGTCCACCCACGGCGTCCTCCGCCTCGTCCTCGAAGTCGATGGAGAGACCGTCGTCTCCCTCGCTCCCGACATCGGCTACCTCCACACCGGCATCGAAAAGACCTGCGAGGCCAAGTTCTACGCCCAGGTCACTCCCCTCACCGACCGCATCGACTATCTCTGTCCCATGACCAACAACCTCGCCTACGCGCTGGCTGTTGAGAAGCTCCTCGAGCTCGAAATCCCCGAGCGGGCCCAGTACCTCCGCGTCCTCTTCAGCGAGCTCACCCGCATCCAGTCGCATCTCGTCTGGCTCGGCACGCACGCCATGGACATCGGCGCCCTCACCGTCTTCCTCTACTGCTTCCGCGAGCGCGAAGAGATCCTCCGCATCTTCGAAGCCGTCAGCGGCCAGCGCATGATGACCAGCTACATCCGCGTCGGCGGCCTCTCGCTCGAGCCGCCGCTCGACATCTACAAGCGCATCCGCGAATTCCTCCGCACCTTCCCCTCCAAGATCGACGAGTACGAAGGCCTGCTCAACGCCAACCCCATCTGGATGGGCCGCCTCAAGGGCGTCGGCTACCTCTCCCCCGAAAACGCCATCGCACTAGGAGTCACCGGCCCCCCCATGCGAGCCTCCGGCATCGACTTCGACGTCCGCCGCGACATGCCCTACTCCGGCTACGAGAAGTTCAAGTTCAACGTCCCTGTCTCCACCGACGGCGACGTCTGGGCCCGCTACATCGTCCGCATGCAGGAGTTTCGCGAGTCCGTCAGCATCTGCCTCCAGGCCCTCGACGGCCTCCCCGAGGGACGCATCACCGCCGACGCGCCCAAGATCATCCTCCCCGACCGCGAGCAGATGAAGACCCAGATGGAGTCCCTCATCCACCACTTCAAGATCGTCACCGAAGGCTTCCAGGTCCCCGCCGGCGAGGTCACCAGCTCCGTCGAAGCCCCCCACGGCATGATGAACTACTACGTCGTCTCGGACGGCACCGCCAAGCCCTACCGCGTCCACATGCGCAACCCCGGCTTCGCCACCCTGCAAGCCCTCGAAGTCATGTGCAAGGGCCAACTCCTCGCAGACGTAGTAGCCGTCATCGGCAGCATCGACATCGTCCTCGGAGAGATCGACCGCTAAGTTCAATCAGTTTGAAAGGCCAAGATGAATCTGAGTAAAGGTGTGAAGAGTTTTTTCGAAATCGAACGGGAACAACTAGGAAACGAAATTGCCTTCGATCGCCAACAACTCAAGATTCTCCGCAAGCCAAAAGAATACACAATCGAACAAAGACAGGCCGCAGCTCGGGACTGGCTTGAGAAATACAGCGTTTTTCGTGGCGCTACGGCGAAACACAAAAAGCCTATTGCCGAAAGTCTAGTGCTCTTCTTCGACGGCCAAGAGGGGAGACTGAAGAACCCGAAGGCGATCAAAGAGAAATTCGAGCTGCTAAAACTGGCACTTCGAGCGGACGCAAAGATCTTGACGAAAACAGGGAATATTCAGAGTATCGACTCTCTTACGTCAAAAGCGTTATGGCTTTGTTACCCGCACGACGCACCCATAATGGACGAATATGCGGAACGTTCTCTTATGGTCATTGCTCGAATGATGAATTTCAAGATTCCGGAGAAGGAAACTCGCTATGCACATTACGTGAGTCTTTGGTTTCAAGCGTACAAGGTAGTAGAGCCAGAAATCGAAAGACTCGATCTAAAAGCCTTCCATTACAAAGGACGAGTATTCGATAAATACCTTTGGTGGCTGGGGCAGAGTAACTACAACGACCTTATAGCCAAAGATGAATGACCGCCTCCACACCGAACTCTGGACCTCCTGGGCCTCCCTGCTCCGCAGCTACGCAGCCGCCCACGGACTCAACAGCACCCACCACGCCGTCGTCGAGGTGAGCGCCAACGAAATCACCCTCCGCGTCAACGACCGCTGGCTCCGCTTCACCCCCAGTGACGTACGTCACAACGGGCAGGCCCCCATACCCTTTACCCTCACCGATGACGGCAACGTCCGCATCGACAACGCACCCCCCGAAGAGATGGACATCGCCGCCGAACAATTCGCCCGCGAGATGCTTCACCCGCCGCAGTAGTTTGTTGCACCATTGAATTGTCATCCTTCGCGTAGCGGAGGATCTGCTTCACCAGAACCACCACAGGATCAAAATGTCCACTATCACCAGCACGATCTTCACCCCCGCCACCGCCGCCCGCTTCGACAAGCTGGCCACGATCTACCCGCTCAAGCGTTCGGCCCTCGTCCCCATGCTGCTCTACGCGCAGGACGAAATCGGCTTCGTCTCCGACGCCGTCGTCACCGAGCTCGCCCAGCGCCTCGATCTCCTCGAGCTCGACGTCCGCAACGTCCTCAGCTATTACTCGATGCTCCGCACCAAGCCCGCCGGCAAGTACAACGTGCAGGTCTGCACCAACATCTCCTGCATGCTCCGCGGAGGCTTCGAACTCCTCGACCACTGCAAGAACACCCTCCACATCGACCACAAGGGAGTCACCCCCGACGGCCTCTTCTCCCTCGAAGAAGTCGAGTGCATAGGAGCCTGTTGCTGGGCTCCCGCCGTCCAGGTCAACTACGACTTCCACGAAGACCTCACGCCCGCCAAAATGGACGCCGTCCTCGACACCTACCGTTCTCGCGAGACCAAATAGCCGTGGAGGCCGCAGCGCCTCAACGCTCCGCCGCGCCGAACGTCCCGGGCGTCCGAGCCTCGCATCACCTCCCCGGCCTCGACATCGCCCGCGGCTTCGCTATCCTCATGGTTCTCCTCGACCACGGCTTCGCGGCCGACCAAACCCCCTACCTCGCCCACCCCTCCCGCTTCCTTCTCGGCTTCGAGTACGTCGCCCGCCTCGGCCACATGGGAGTCCATCTCTTCTTCATCCTCTCCGGCTTCCTCATCACCGGAATCCTGCTCGACACCCGCACCCAGCCCGACTACTTCCGCAACTTCTACACCCGTCGCGTCCTCCGCATCGTCCCCGCGTACCTCCTCATGCTCGTCGTCCTCATCACCACGCGCTCCATCACCGCGCGCTACCTCGCTGCCTGCCTGCTCTGCCTCAGCAACATGCCTTCGCTCCTCGGAGCCACCAGCGAATACCCCGCCCTCTGGTCGCTCGCCGTTGAAGAGCAGTTCTATCTCCTCTGGCCGCTCGTCCTCCGCAAGCTCTCCCTGCGAACCATCGCGATCCTCTGCACCGCGCTCATTCTGCTCACGCCCGCCCTTCGCTTCGCCCTGCTCTACGGCCCAGCCTTCACCCAGGACATCCATTTCAAGACCTGGGCCGTCGCCGACTTCTTTGCCGCAGGAGCTCTCCTCGCACTCGCCGCACGATTACCGCACCTCCGCCCAGTCCTCCACCAAGCCGTCGCCCCGCTCCTTCTCGCCGGAGCGCTGCTCTTCGCACTGCAACATCTCGCCCCGCAACCGACCCACCTCACGCTCAGCAATCTCAACCAGGCCACCTATCTCGAGCCCTGGTTACTAGCCTTCTCCGGCTTCGTTCTCCTCACCTTCCTCCGCCCCGGAATCGCATCCTCCTTCGCCGCGCGACCCCTTATATTCCTCGCCAAAATCAGCTATGGCCTCTATCTCTGCCATCCCGCACTCTTCACCCTCATCAACCGCCACTGGCTCCTCAACTCCACCTCAACCAGGACCCTCCTCCCACAACTCCTGCTCCGCTTTCTCGTCGAAGCCACCGTCGCCATCGCCATCGCGGCACTCTCGCGCTACACCTTCGAAGAATTTTTCCTTCGCCTCAAACCAAAGCATCCCCGACCTCGCATGCTTCATGTCGTCGCGGAAAAAATCACGTAAACTGTAGATCTAACGAAGGACACGCATGCCAACTCTCGTCTCGCACCCCGATGAAGTGAAGGTTCTATCCCGGCGATTCGGTATGGGCGCCGCCAATATCGACAAGTACATCGAGCTCGACGGCTACAAGGCCGTGCAGAACGCCATCGCCCAGGGCCCCGACAAGATGTCCTCCTGGATCATCGACATCATGAAAGCCTCCGGCCTCCGCGGCCGTGGCGGTGCCGGCTTCCCCACCGGAATGAAGTGGTCCTTCGTCCCCAAAGTCTCCGAGAAGCCCAAGTACATCCTCGTCAACGGCGACGAGTCCGAGCCCGGCACCTGCAAGGATCACGTCATCTTCCGCGAAGACCCTCACTCCGTCATCGAAGGAGCCATGATCGCCGGCCTCGCTGTCGGCTCAAAGATGGGCTTTATCTATCTCCGCGGTGAGTATCGCTACCTCCTCAACATCATGGAGAAAGCCGTAGCCGACGCCTACGCCAAAGGCTTCCTCGGCAAAAACATCTTCGGCAACGAAGGCATCGACTTCGACATCATCACGCAGACCGGGGCAGGAGCCTACGAGGTCGGCGAAGAGTCCGCCCTCATGGAATCCCTCGAAGGCAAACGAGGCGTTCCCCGCATCCGCCCGCCCTTCCCCGCCGTCGTCGGGCTGTATGGCGGCCCGACGGTCATCAACAACGCCGAGACCATCGCCAACGCCCCACACATCCTCCTCATGGGCGGCGAGGCCTACGCCAAGCTCGGCACCGAGCGCAACGGCGGCACCCGCCTCTTCGGCATATCCGGTCACGTCGAGCGCCCCGGCGTCTACGAGCTCCCCATGGGCTACTCCCTCCGCAAGGCCATCTACGACGTAGCCGGTGGCATCAAGGGAGGAAAGCAGCTCAAGGCCGTCGTCCCCGGAGGCTCTTCCTGCCCCGTCCTCCGCGCCGACGAGATCGACGTAGGCCTCGACTTCGACCAGATGGCGAAAGCCGGCACCATGCTCGGCTCCGGAGGCATCGTCGTGCTCGACGAGACCGTCTCCATCGTCGAGTTCGCCCTCCGCACCATCCGCTTCTACCAGCACGAGTCCTGCGGCTGGTGCATCCCCTGCCGCGAAGGCACGGACTGGATCAAGAAGACCCTCACCCGCTTCCACGCCGGAGGAGGCACCAAAAAAGACATCGACAACATCCAGTACCTCGCTGAGAACATGATGGGCCGAACCTTCTGCCCCCTCGGCGACGCGGCTGCAATGCCAACGCTAGGCTTCATCAAAAAATTCCGCCCCGAGTTCGAGGCCTACCTAGCCGGAGCCCGCGTAGCCAACCCCTTAATCCAGATCACTCCCGTCGGCGAACACGAACTAGCAGGAGCACATTGATGGCTCGCGCCTCTGCCTCAAATCGGATCTTCATTCCTTTACCCGCGGGTCCGATTGTGAACACTTTGATTTATCTAACGTGCCGACGCTCCGTGCAGAGGGCATAGCTAGTGCCACTAACTGCAAAAGAACTCATCAAGAGGATCGAAGCCATCGGCTGGCGCTTTCTTCGGCAGAAGGGCAGCCACCGGGTCTTCGTTCATCTCACCCGACCCGGTCTCGTTGTCGTACCAGTGCACAAAGGCGATTTACCATACGGAACAGAGCGGAAAATCTTGAAGGATGCAGGCCTCTTATGAAAAAGACATTCCTGGTCGTCTACGAGAAGGGCAAGAAGAACTACGGCGGGTTCGCGCCTGACGTCTCGGGTTGCGTTTCGCTTGGCGAAACGCTCGACGAGATTCGCGCCAATCTTCTTGAAGCCCTGCAGCTTTACATCGATACGGCCGCCGAACTCGGCTATCCAATTCCCGAACCAAGCACCAAGACGATCACACTGCCCATCGAAGGCGAGACCGACCCCAAGGTTACCTACGTTGTGGAACGTCTCACGGTGAGCATCCCGCGCACGAAGACTCCGAAGCGAACTCTCTCCAAGAACAAGAAGTCAGCCGCAACCAAGCGCCGCACCCTGCAGGCAGCCTGAGGACCCACATGCCAGACGTAACCTTCAAAGTAGACGGCCAGACCATCACCGCCCCCGCGGGCACGCTCCTCCTCGAAGCCTGCAAGTCCCACGGCATCGAGATCCCCGCCTTCTGCTACTACCCCGGCCTCTCCCTCCAGGCCGCCTGCCGCATGTGCGTCGTCCGCATCGAGAAGATGCCCAAGCTCCAGACCGCCTGCACCACCCCGGTCGCCGAAGGCATGGTCGTCGTCACCGAGTCCCCCGAGATCGCCCAGGCCCGCAAGGCCACGCTCCAACTCCTGCTAGGCAACCACCCCCTCGACTGTCCGGTTTGTGATGCTGGCGGAGAGTGCGAACTCCAGGACATGACCTTCAAATACGGAGCCGCCGACAGCTTCTACGCTGAGCCCAAGAATCATCGCGAAGAACAAAAATGGTCGCCCGTCGTCTACTTCGACCGCCCCCGCTGCATCCTCTGCTACCGCTGCGTCCGCATGTGCGGAGAAGGCATGGACGTCTTCGCCCTCGGCATCCAGAACCGCGGCAGCTCCTCCGTCATCGCCCCCAACGTCCCCGCGCAGCTCTCCAACATCATCGAGAACGGCCAAAGCCTCGCCCAGCTCGACTGCGAGCAATGCGGCATGTGCATTGACGCCTGCCCCGTCGGAGCCCTCACCTCCGGAACCTACCGCTACAAGACCCGCCCCTGGGAGATGAACCACGTCGCCACCGTCTGCACCCACTGCGGCGACGGCTGCAAGACCACCCTCGGCGTCCGCTCCGTCTCCGACGGCTCCGAAATCGTGCGCGGCGACAACCGCGACAAGTCCGGAATGAACGGCGACTTCCTCTGCAACAAGGGCCGCTACGCCTTCGACTTCGCCAACTCCACCGAGCGCCTCACCTCGCCCCTCATCCGCCAATCCGACGGCACCCTCAAGCCCGTCTCCTGGGAAGAAGCCCTCACCTTCGCCGGAACAAAACTCCGCGAACTCCGCGATCAGCGAGGCCCCAACAGCATCAGCGTCATCGGCTCCAACCGCACCACCAACGAGGAAAACTACCTCCTCCAGAAGTTTGCCCGCACGGTCATCGGCACCAACAACATCGACCACCACCGCACCGCCGACTACGTCACCCTCGCCACCTCCATCGGAGCCAGCACCCGCACCAACGGCAAGACCCGTTACGCCTCGCAGCGCTGCATCGCGACCGCCCCCGCCCTGCTCTTCGTCGGAGGAGATCCGACCAACCAGGCTCCCCTCACCGCCTGGAATGCACGCACCAACGTCCGCCTCAACAACGCCCGCATCTACATCGCCAACCACGAAGAGATCAAACTCCGCCGTCAGGCCAAGGCCTTCGCACCCGTAGCCCAGTTCGGCTACGGAGCCTTCATCAAGACCCTCTCCCCAGATAGTGGTCAGGACAACGACTTCGCCAAGGCCATCCGCGCCGAAGAAACCCTCATCGTCATCGTCGGCAACGAAGTCCGCGGAGGCGATCTCTCCAGCCTCATCGCGGCTCTGCCCAACGCCAAGTTCGCTCTCACCGCCGACTACGCCAACTCCCGCGGAGCCTCTGACATGGGCCTGCTCCCCGACGTCCTCCCCGGCTACCAATCCCTCTCCGGCTCCACCATCGCCAGCGAATACGGAACTGCCGACAAGCCCGGCCTCGACCTCCTCGCCATGTTCGACGCCGCAGCCGCCGGCAACCTCAGCGCTCTCTACGTCGTCGGCTCCAATCCCATCCAGCGCTACGGCATCGATCCAGCCGCCCTCGCCAATACCTTCCTCATCGTCCAAGACCTATTCCTCACCGAGACCGCCCAACTAGCCGATGTCGTCTTCCCCGCCGCCAATCTCTACGAAAAATCCGGCTCCGTCACCAACAGCTACGGCGACCTCCAGCTCGTCTCCAAGGCCGCCGACAAGGCCGGAACCCGCTCCGACTTCGAGCTCATCGTCCGCCTCGCCGACAAGGTAGGCCACGACATCAAGACCCTCGTCCCCTTCGGCAAGGGTCTCCGCGCCGACATGGGCCAGACCCGCGGCGCGCAGTCCGGCGAAGCCGACCGCCACTCCGTCTGGCTCACCGCCAACAACATGGAGCCCAAGCTCAGCCCCTTCGACCCCTTCGCCATCCTCGACGAGATCCAGCGCCTCGTCCCCGGCTACGACAAGCTACTCCGCCTCCAACTCCTCAGCGGCAACGACCAGCACATCGACCCACCCTCCACCGGCCTCGTCCAGATCACCGCAGCCCGCAAGGACCTCGTCCTCCCCAGCTCCGACACCCTCTTCACCTCCGGCTCCCTCACCCGCTACTCGCCCATGTTGCAGGACGTCCAGCGCCACCAGTCCACCGAATCCGCTGACCACTTAGCCTCCGCCGACTAGTTTCAGCCCTTCACTGTCTACTCACTACTGTCTACTGTCTGCCCTTATGACCCATCTCACAAATTTCGAAATCTTCCTGCTCTTCACGATCCTCAAGATCGCGATCGTGCTGGTCATCACGCTCACGGCGGTCGCCTACACCGTTCTGCTCGAGCGCAAAGTGCTCGGCCGCCTCCAGAACCGCTGGGGCCCCTCGCGAGTCGGCCCCTTCGGCCTCCTCCAGCCCCTCGTCGACGGCCTCAAGCTCTTCCTCAAGGAAGACATGATGCCCCTCGCCGTCGAGCGCCCCCTCTTCATCATCGCGCCCATCATCGCTCTCGGCTGCGCGCTCGTCTCCATCGCCGTCGTCCCCTTCGGCGCGGTCACGATGGTCCACGGCGTCGATCTCTTCCAGATCGCCAACCTCAACATCGGACTGCTCGTCATCCTCGGAGTCACCAGCATCGGAGTCTACGGCATCGCGCTCTCCGGCTGGAGCTCCAACAACAAGTACTCGCTCTTCGGCTCCCTCCGCGCCACCGCGCAGATGATCAGCTACGAGCTCGCCCTCGGCCTCTCGCTCGTCGGAGTCGTCCTCCGCGCCGGCTCCCTCTCCCTCCGCGACATCGTCGCCTCCCAGTCCGCCCACGGAGCCATCTCCTGGAACATCTTCGGAGGCTTCCAGTTCGTCGCCTTCTTCATCTACCTCATGGCCGCCTACGCCGAAACCAACCGCTCCCCCTTCGATCTCTCCGAGGCCGAATCCGAGCTCGTCGCCGGCTATCACACCGAGTACTCCTCCATGAAGTTCGCCATGTTCTTCATGGCCGAGTACGCCAACATGATCACCGTGGCCTGCGTCGCCACGCTGCTCTTCTTCGGTGGAGCCTCCAGCCCCTTCGGCCATCTCTTCGACTCCATCGGTTCCGGCCTTATCCTCTCCGGCCTCTTCTCCATCGCCTGGTTTGTCGCCAAGGTCTTCGCCTTCCTTCTGCTCTACATCTGGGTGCGCGGCACGCTTCCCCGCTTCCGCTACGACCAGCTCATGGGCTTTGGCTGGAAGTTCCTCCTGCCCGTCGCGATGGTCAATATTCTCGCCACCGCTCTCGCGCTCTCCTATCACCGCTAAATTCGGACAACCCGGTTACAATCAGGACGAACAACTGCAAGGCAATCGCAACTCTCAACAGAACACTGGCAATACAAGCGAACAGCAAGCAAGGAAAGCGAACGGCAAGTAGCCCACGATGCAAATTGCACTCTTCATCATCTTCGGTCTGTTGGCGGTAGCAGGAGCACTCAATCTCCTCTTCCAGCGCCATCCCATCAACTCGGCGCTCTCGCTGGTCGTCGTCATGATGTCCCTCGCCGTCCTCTACTGGTCGCTCGGTGCGGAGTTCCTCGCCGCAGCCCAGGTCATCGTCTACGCCGGAGCCATCATGGTCCTCTTCATCTTCGTCGTCATGCTCCTCAACGCCGGAGAAGAAGACCGCACCCACGGCTCCAAGATCGCGTACATCGCCGGAATCCCCGGTGCCGCCGCCATCGTCTGCCTGCTCAGCTACGTCTTCCTCGCCAACCGCCAGCAGCTTGGCACCACCCAGCTCGGTGGCTATCTCTCCAGCTCCGTCTCCAACATCTCCGAGATCTCCCACACCCTCTTCACCTCCCTGCTTCTCCCCTTCGAGGTCACCTCCATCCTCATCCTCGTCGCCATCCTCGGCGCCGTCGTCCTCGCGCGAAAGGAGCTCTAATGGTCCCCATCGCCTACTACCTCGTTCTCGCCGCGGTCCTCTTCTCCATCGGCATCGCCGCCTTCCTCATCAAGCGCAACGTCATCACCATCTTCATGTCCATCGAGCTCATGCTCAACGCCGTCAACCTCACATTCGTAGCCTTCTCGCACATGTGGCACCAGGTCTCCGGCCAGATCTTCGTCTTCTTCGTCATGGTCGTAGCGGCCGCGGAAGCCGCCGTCGGTCTCGCCATCATCATCGCGCTCTTCCGCGTGCGCCAAACCCTGGACGTCGACCAGATCAACCTCATGAAGGACTAGCCTGCACCTGTTGTTCTGTTCCTTTGCCTTTTTGTTTGTCATCCCGTAGGGATCCGCAGTTGTACTTGCACTTGCTTTTGTCTTTCTGGCTGTCATCCCGCAGGGATCTGCTTCTGCACTTGTTCTTGTTTTCTTTCACGCACCACGGCACCACGAATCGACCCATGAATCCTCAACTGCTCTGGCTCATCCCGATCCTTCCCTTCGCCGGCTTCCTCATCAACGGAACCCTCGGCCGCAAGCTGCCCCGCGCGCTCGTCGCAACCATCGCGCTGCTCTTCACCGCAGCCCCGGCCCTGATCGTTGCGCAACTCTGGCTCTACATGAAGTCCGCCGACGCGCCGCTCTCGCTCTCCGTCATCAGCCGCCCCTGGATCGCCGTCACCGGCTTCCACGTCGACTTCGCCTTCACCGTCGACCACCTCACCCTCATCATGCTCGGCGTCGTCACCGGAGTCGGATTCCTCATCCACATCTACTCCACCTCCTACATGGCCCACGAAGACGGTTACTGGCGCTTCTTCGCCTACCTCAACCTCTTCATGTTCTTTATGCTCGTCCTCGTCCTCGCCTCGAGCTTCCTCCTGCTCTTCGTAGGCTGGGAAGGTGTCGGCCTCGCCTCCTACCTCCTCATCGGCTTCTACTTCACCAAGGACTCCGCCGCCAACGCCGGTAAGAAAGCGTTCATCGTCAACCGCATCGGAGACTTCGGCTTCCTCCTCGCGATGTTCCTCCTCATCGCCCACTTCGGCACCACCGACTTCGCCAGCGTCTTCTCCAAAATCTCCGCCTCCCCCATGACCGGAGGTTTCCTCACCGCCATCGCCCTCCTCCTCGTCCTCGGAGCCACTGGCAAGTCCGCGCAAATCCCCCTCTACATCTGGCTCCCCGACGCAATGGAAGGCCCCACCCCGGTCTCCGCCCTCATCCACGCCGCAACCATGGTCACCGCGGGCATTTACATGGTCGCCCGCTGCCACGTCCTCTTCGACCACTCCCCCTTCGCCCTCTCCGTCGTCGCCTGCATCGGCGCCGCAACCGCCCTCCTGGCCGCCACCATCGGCCTAGTTCAGCACGACATCAAGCGAGTCCTCGCCTACTCCACCGTCTCCCAGCTCGGCTACATGTTCATGGCCTGCGGCATCGGTGCCTACTCCGCCGGAATCTTCCACCTCATGACCCACGCCTTCTTCAAGGGTCTGCTCTTCCTCGCCGCCGGCTCCGTCATCCACGCTCTCTCCGGAGAGCAGGACATGCGCCGCATGGGAGGCCTCTGGAAAAAAATCCCCATCACCTTCTGGACCATGACCGCCGCCGTCTTCGCCATCTGCGGCATCTTCCCCTTCGCCGGATTCTTCTCCAAAGACGAGATCCTCTACCAGACCTTCATCTCCCCCAACCCCCTCGCCAAACTCCTCTGGCTCGTAGGCCTCGTCACCGCCGGCCTCACCTCCTTCTACATGTTCCGCCTCTGGTTCAAGACCTTCTTCGGCGAGTCCCGATTCAACCAGAATCCCCACGCCGACCTCGACGCCGCCCACGCCCACGGCGTCCACGAATCCCCCTGGGTCATGACCCTCCCCCTCATCATCCTCGCCATCCTCTCCCTCATCGGAGGCTGGGTCGGCATCCCCGCAGCCCTCGGAGGCCACAACGGGTTCGAGCACTTCCTCGCTCCCGTCTTCACCACCGCCGCCGAGCCCGTGGTCGAAGCCACATCTCACGGCCTCGAGCTCACCCTCGCCGCCGTCTCGCTCCTCACCGCCGCGCTCGGCTTCTTCGTCGCCTACCTCTTCTACTACCGCAAGCCCGGCACCGCCGCCGCCCTCGCCAAAAAGTTCGCCCCCGTCTACTCTCTCCTCGACCACAAATACTGGGTCGACGAGATCTACGGCCGCCTCATCATCGCTCCCCTGCTCGCCGTCTCGCGCCTCATCCTAAGCGGTCTCGTCGACGGAGGAATAGTCCAGGGCACCAGCTCCGGCCTAGCCGTCTCCACCCGTGGAGGAGGCTGGCTCGTCCGCCGCATCCAGTCCGGAAACATCCGCTCCTACGCCGGATGGCTCGCTGTCGGAGCCGCCGCCGTCATCGCCATCGTCCTCTTCGGCCACCACACATTGCCTCACTAACGTTTGACCTCCTTCGCGTAGCGGAGGATCTGCTTCACCAGAACCACCACGGAACCCAATGAACTTCGACCCGATCATCCTGACGCTCATCATCGCCACCCCGCTCGCGGGAGCGATCCTGCTCGCCCTCATCCCCGAAGACACCACTAGCGGCAGCAAGCGCCACGCCATCGGCGCTCTCATCATCACCCTCTTCACCCTGCTCCTCACGCTCCATCTCCCCGCGCACTTCAACTACAGCGCCGCCCCCCACACCTTCCAGTTCGAGCAGAACCTCCCTTGGATCACGCTCTCCCCCGCCACCGCCGGCATCCACTACCACCTCGGCGTCGACGGCCTCAGCATGTGGCTTATCGTCCTCGCCGCCTTCCTCGCCCCCCTCGGCGTCCTGGCCTCCTGGAACACCATCAAGACCCGCACCAAGCTCTTCTACACCCTCTTCCTCCTCCAGCAGGTCGCGATGCTCGGCATCTTCGTCGCCCTCGACCTCTTCCTCTACTACGGCTTCTGGGAGCTCTCCATCGTTCCCATGACCCTCCTGATCGCCACCTTCGGCCGCACCGAAAACCGCCGCCGCGCCGCCATCAAGTTCTTCCTCTACGCCTTCATCCCCTCCGCCATCCTCCTCGTCGCTATCCTCTGGCTCTACAACCTCACCGGAACCTTCGACCTCCCCACCCTGCAGGCCCTCGCCGCCACCCACCACCTCGCCGCGACGCCCACAGCCCTGCTCCTCTGCTCCATCGCCTTCCTCGTAGCCTTCGCCGTCAAGGTCCCCATCTTCCCGCTCCACGGCTGGCTCCAGGAAGCCGTAGCCGAAGCCCCCACCGCCGCCGTCATGGTGCTCGCCGGCAAACTCGGCCTCTACTCCATCCTGCGCTTCAGCTTCGGAATCTTCCCCGACCAATCCCGCCACGTCGCGCCCGTCCTCATCGCCCTCGGAGCCATCGGCATCGTCTACGGCGCGCTCATCGCCCTCATCAAAACCGACCTCAAAAACCTCGCCGCCTTCAGCACCCTCTCGCACGTCTCCTTCGTTGTCCTCGGCATCTTCACCTTCACCATCCTCGGCCTCGACGGAGGAGTCTTCCAGATCCTCAACGAGAGCCTCATCGGCGCCGCCTTCTTCATCCTCCTCGGCCTGCTCTACGAGCGCTACGGCACCTACGACATGCGCGACTACGGCGGCCTCGCCACCCGCCACCCCTGGATGGCCACCCTGTTCGTACTCACCACCCTCGCCGCCGTCGGCCTCCCCATGCTCAACGGCTTCGTCGGTGAGTTCCTCATCCTCTCCGGCTCCATGCAATCCTTCGCCGCCCACCACATCCTCTGGACCACCCTCGCCGCCACCGGCGTCATCTTCGGGGCCGCCTACATGCTCTGGATGATCCAGCGAGTCTTCTACGGCTCCCCCGGTGTCCGCACCGAGGAAGTCCACGGCTGGGATCTCTGCCCCCGCGAACACCTCGAACTCTGGCCCCTCGCCACCCTCTTCCTCATCATGGGAGTAGCCTCCCCCCTCTGGATGCGAGCCATCGACACCTACGGCACCACCACCGCAATCCAGACCACCCCCTCTGCACCCACTCCCCTCAAGCACTCCGAAACCGTAGCCTACTCACAAACCATCGTCAAGGAGGTCCGCTAATGTCCACCAACCTCCTCGCCATCCTCCCCGAGCTCATCCTCACCCTCACCGGCATCGTCATCATGCTGGCCGAGCCCCTCATCGCCCCCGGCCGCCCCCGCAAGCCTCTCGGCTGGCTCGCCATCCTCGGCACCCTCGCCTCCGGCCTCGCAGCCCTCTACCAACTCCAAATCTGCAATGCCCACGGCCCCATCACCGCCTTCTACTCCACCATCCAGGTCGACGCGTTCTCCGTCTTCTTCCATCTCCTCATCGCCGCGATCGTCCTCGTCACCCTCCTCGCCTCCCTCGACTACTTCGAAGCTGGCAGCGTAACCCACGCCGGAGAATACTTCGCCCTCCTCTGCTTCGGAGCCACAGGCATGATGTTCATGACCAGCTCCGTTGAGCTCCTCATGGTCTTCATCGGCCTCGAAATCTCCTCCATCTCCACCTACATCCTCGCCGGCTTCCGCAAGGGCCGAGCCACCGCCTCCGAAGCCGCCATCAAATACTTCCTCCTCGGCAGCTTCGCCACGGCCTTCTTCCTCTACGGCATCGCCCTCTGCTTCGGAGCCACCGGCTCCACCAGCATCGCCGCCATCGCTGCCGGCCTCGCCATCACCAGGACCCCACTGCTAGGCTGGCTAGCCGTTGCCATGGTCCTCATCGGCCTCGGCTTCAAAGTCTCCGCCGCCCCATTCCATGTCTGGACCCCCGACGTCTACCAGGGAGCCCCCTCCCCCGTCGTCGGCATGATGTCGACCGCCCCCAAAGCCGCCGCCTTCGCCGTCCTCCTCCGCTTCCTCTTCAGCGCGACGCCCATGTATCGCAACCACTGGATCCTCATGATCGAGATCCTCGCCGTCGCCTCCATGACCATCGGCAACCTCGGAGCCCTCGCCCAACGCGACGTCAAGCGCCTGCTCGCCTACTCCTCCATCGCCACGGCCGGCTACATCCTCGTTGCGTTCACCGCGTCTCAACAGGATGCCGTGGCAGCCGCCTGTTTCTACACCGCCGCCTACGCCGCCATGAACGTCGGAGCCTTCGTCGTCCTCACCCAGCTCACCGGCTTCGACGAAAAACTCCGCACCATCCAGGACTTCACCGGCCTCGCCCTCAAGCGCCCCGCGCTCTCCGCCCTGCTCAGCTTCTTCCTCATCTCGCTGATCGGCATCCCCTTTACCGGAGGCTTCTTCGGCAAGTTCTACGCCTTCTCCGCCGCCGTCCACAGCGGCCACACCTGGCTCGCCATCGTCGGCCTCGCCAACTCCGGCATCGCCTGCTTCTACTACCTCCGCGTGCTCACCGCCCTCTACAGCCGCCCCTCAACCGACACCCTGTCGGACATCCCGACAACAGCTCCCCGCGTCACCTTCCCCGCTGCCCTGGCCCTCACCGCCACGGCCGCCGCTACGCTCTGCCTCGGCATCCTCCCCAACCACCTCCTGCACCTGGTCCAGCGAGCTACCCCCACCACAGCCATCGCGCAAGCCCCCGCAGCGCCCACCACCCCCGCCCAATAGCCCTCGTTCCTCACGCAAACTAAAACGGCCTCCGCAATCGCGGAGGCCGTTTCGTCTTTCACTATCCTCTACACTCTATCCCCTGCACTACTTCACGTACAGGAAGATGATGACGAACGTGAACAGCGCGAGCGATTCAATGAACGCCAGTCCCAGAATCAGGAACGTAAAGATACCGGGGCGAGCACCGGGGTTACGAGCCAGCGCCTCGGTAGCCGAAGCCGTTGCACGACCCTGACCCAGACCGCAAAGACCAGCAGCCAGTGCCATGCCGAGACCGGCGGCGATCGGTGTCCAGGGGCTGGTCGTCTCAGCCGCCTGTGCAAACGCCGGCGTTGCCAGCAGCACCGCAGCCATTGCCATAAATACAAACTTCATCGTACGCATCGTGTTATACATTTGCTCTCCATGCTCCCGTTAGTCTCGCCGCCAGTGGGTGGTTGAGGCTCACCGTGCTGGCCCCCTCACGCTGGATCGGCGGTAGTACGCACCACAAGCAGGGAGCACCCGCCCGTGGGAATTTCAAACTCCTTAGTAATCCCTAATCCCTGCCCTTAGTGTTCGTGCGACACCGCAAGGCTAAGATAAATCGCCGCCAGCAGCATAAACACATACGCCTGCACCAGCGCCACGCCCAGATGCAGCCCCAGGAACAGCAGCGGAATACCAATTGGCACCAGCGAGAAGAACGCCAGCGTCAGCAAATCTCCCGCAAACATATTTGCGTACAAACGCACCGTGAGCGACAGCACGCGCGCCAGATGCGAGATCACCTCGATCGGGAACAGCAGCCAGTACAGCCACCACACCGGTCCCAGGAACTGCTTGATATACCCAAAGCCGTTCACCCGAACCCCATGGAAGTGGTAGTACACAAACGTCACCAGCGCCAGACCCAGCGGCACCGCCACATTGGCCGTCGGAGCCTCCAGCCACGGCGAAAACAGCCCCATCAAATTCGCTAGCAGGATAAACAGCAGCAGCACCGTCAGGTAGCCCGTAAACCGCTCATACCCGTGCCCGATAATCTGCTCGCCCTGCGTCGAGACGAACTCATTGGTCATCTCCGCCAGGTGCTGCACCGCTCCCGGCTTCTCCACGCTCAGCGAAATCCGCACCGCAACGAAGTAAGCCAGCAGCGCAAAAGTCATCAGCAGCTCCATCGCGAACGTATTCGTGATCGGAGCCTGCGCGTACTGCGGCGTCACGTGGACCAGCGCCAGCAGCCTGTCAACAGGCGCGGCGAAGAGGCGATTCAAAATGCTTGTAAGAAACAACTGTGTCGGCATATAGAAATTCTGCTGAAAGCTCTAACCCAACCCGGCTAGACCGTCCATGCTCGCGCCATCCTGATGGCCTCAAATGTGAGCGAAGCAATGCCCAATCCAAGCCCTACGGCGAGTGCAATTACGGAACCATTCAGAAACTTAAGACTAACATAGAGCACCGCAATCGTTAGGCCCAGCCTGAGGAAGAACCCGGTCAGCACCAGCCCCATCGGCTTGGCCTCCGCCCCCGCGTCCATCCTCGCCATCACCGCGCTCATCAGCCGCATCCACTCCCACAGCCCCGTCCCCGAAATCGCCGCACCCACCAGCAGAAACACCGCACTCCGCCACCCCATCTTCAACTCCACAAACCCCATCCCCACCACCGTCAGCACGGCCAGCAGCCGCAGCGTCCGCACCAGCGTCGCCCGCACATCCGCGTCCGTAAATCCCTCTAACCCCGCCATCAGCTATCCCTCTTCATATACCGCGAAGCCGTCCTGAAGATCTGAATAAACCCAGCCGCCGCTCCCAGCAGAATCCCCACCACCGCAATCCACCCCGTATGAAAATGTTTATCCAGCGCACTCCCCGCCAGGGCCCCAATCAGGCACCCTGCCGGCAGCGCCAGCGCCAGCTGAATCATCGACTCAGCCTTTACCAGGTCGCCCAGCGTCCCGCGTCCCCCGGAAGGCGCACCCTGCGGCCCGCCCGCTCCATCCTTCTTCCCGTCTTGCCCATCATCCGCCATCGCTCCAACCGTACCACCCCAAGCCCCCCTTTGCGAACCTTAGCTCCCTTCGCGCCCTTTGCGTCAAAGCCGTTGCCTCTGCCTTTTTGGTTTGTCATCCCGTAGGGATCTGCAGTTGCCCTTGCCCTTGCCGTTGCTCGTTTTTCGCCGTCATCCTTGAGCGAAGCGAAGGCCCCCCGCATTGGCCCGTGCTGTGGTCATCACCTCTCTACGGCATCGCCCTGCTTTTCTAATCCCTAATCCCTGCCCCCTGATCCCTGCTCTTCTATACTGAATCTTCATACCTCCACCGACGAAACGAGCCGCACCGTGTCCCAGTACGACAGCCTATTCGAAGAAAACCTCTACCAGCAGCGTCGCGACACTCTCCAGAAGATCGCCGACCTCGTCCGCGCCTCCAACCCCTCCCTCTCCGACATCGAAGCCAAGTACCCCAACACCTTCGCCTTCACCCACACCCTCCCCGAGCTCCGCGCCCTCGGCGACCCTCTCTCCACCGAAGCCCTCGAAGCCCGGCACATCGAAGCCGCCATCGCCGGCCGCATCATGGCCATCCGGGTCCAGGGCAAAGCCGGCTTCGCCACCCTCCAGCAAAACGGCCAGCGCCTCCAGATCTACGTCCGCAAAGACGACGTCGGCGACGACCTCTTCGCCCTCTACAAGCTCCTCGACCTCGGCGACCACATCGGCGTCCGTGGCTTCCTCATGCGCACCCGCACCGGCGAGCTAACCCTCCACGCCACCGGCCTGACCTTCCTCGCGAAGGCCATGCTAGCCCTCCCCGACAAGTTCCACGGCCTCGAAGACATCGAACTCCGCTACCGCCGCCGCTACCTCGACCTCTTCACCGACACCGGCGAAACAACCGCCCCCGCCACAGATCCGGGTGCCCCACGTCTCGCTTCTGAGACGTGGGTGGAACCACCTCAGCCCCCCACCAGTGACCCAACCGATCAAGCCGCTTTGAAGCGGGCGGGCTTCAGCCCGTCCATTCCCCCCACCGAGCAACCAGGGGCTTCGGCCCCGGAGGCACCCCCCACCCCCACCCGCCTCCCCGCCCGCGAAGC
>JAJYCQ010000032.1 GCA_021778315.1 Acidobacteriota bacterium
GCTGTGAGGACTGTACTTGCGCAGCGCGACCACTTCAATCCACGAGACGAAAAGGCGTTAGGGGCCTGGGACACCATCGACGATGGCAAGCAATTGGTTCAATTTTCGTTTGCCCTTAAAGTACTGCTCGGCATCATCGGTGCGATGACCCTCGCGGTCGGAGGGGTGGGCGTGATGAACATCATGCTGGTTTCGGTCACGGAACGTACGCGAGAGATCGGGCTGATGAAAGCCCTCGGAGCACGACCACGAGACATCCTTGCACAGTTCTTATTAGAGAGCTTTGTCCTGACCTTTTTGGCCGGCATCGTCGGTGTCGGCGTGGCTTATTTGACCACGTATCTTGTGCCGCCGATGCCGCTCTATTCAGCGATGTACAAGACGGCCAACCACGATGGCGATATCATCCTGCACGCATCCGGCAGCATCATGCTGGTCTCGTTTGTCATCCTCGCACTGGTCGGAATTATCTCAGGCCTTCTTCCCGCACTTCGTGCTGCAAAGATGGATCCTGTCGTCGCGTTGCGCCACGAGTAGTCAACTCCATGGTTAGTGCCCCGCATACACCTCACGATACAGTTCCCGATTGCGGATAATTCCTTCGACGTAATCCCGCGTTTCCGTATAGGGAATCGACTCGACCCACTCCGCAATATCCTTGTAGTTGTTGCTCGACATCCACTGATGCACAGGCGAGTCGCCTGCATTATACGCAGCGAGAGCATACTCGACTTGACCGTTATAGCGATCAATGGACTTACGCAAATCCTGTGTTCCCATGCGTAGATTTATCGACGGATCAAGCAATTGACTCGTCTTGAAGTGTCGGTCTCCATCCTTTTTAGCGAACGACTTCCCTACCGATGGGAGCAACTGCATCAGGCCGTAAGCATTCATCCGACTTACAGCTTGGGGGTTGAACTCTGACTCCTGCCGAATCAAAGCCGCCACCAGGTGCGGATCGAGGCCATTGGCCCGCGAGTCGCGCTCAAGCTGTGTCCAGTACGGCCGAGGAAATACCAGTTGCCAGTAAGACGCGGGCACGGCATTCACCGGCAGCGAAAAAAAAGGGATCCGGCTTCGCTTCATCGCCTGCAGCGCGCGAGCATTCTCTCCAAAACTCTCATAGATCTGCGCCTCTGCAAACGCTCCCCACTGTCCAGAGGTCTCACTCAATTGGATCTCCGGCCGTATGTACTCGTTCAACGCCGCATTCGCCAACAGTCTTGCTTTGATGAGATGGGGATCGTTCTCCGGCAACACATCGGTCAACTCCGGATCGACGACCGCTCGCACGGAAGACAGCGGCGTAGCCGGGGGTACGGCAGGCCGCTGTCCGATCGCGGCGATTCTCTGCCGTGCAAGGATCGCATAATAGCTGTTCACATAATCTGCATTGAGCGTGTTGTAGTAATTGAGCGCCTGGCTGAAATTGTGCTCAACATCTTCATACAGTCGCCCACGCCAGTAGACTGCCCCGGGAATCTCCACACCCGCTGGATAGTTGGAGATCTGCTCATCCATTAGGCGGGCGGCCTCAGGGTAATGCCGCAGGCGATAGTTGAGCCATGCTGCATGCCAGTGCGCACTCGGAGCATAGGTGCTGCCAGGAAAGTGCTGCACAAGTGCGACATAATCCTCAATCGCCTTGGCATCATTCTGACGGATGAGATACATATTGCCGCCAGAATAAAGCGCCTCTTCCAGCCAACGACTCTGTGGGTAGCGGGCCATCAACTGCTGAACAAGCGCATCATGCTCGTCAGTGTTGCCCATATTGCGCGCCAACTCCGACGCTAGATACATCTTCAACGCGGCACTGTCGTCGCCTGTTACCGGAAGATGCTCCACGTCGCTGCGACTCAGTCGCTTCAACCGCAGATCACAAACTGCTGCATAAATATCAAGGGCATCGCGATCAGACTGACTTAGATCGTTCCCGCTCTTCTGCAAAGCGCGATACTCCACTTCAGCCTGCACATATTGCTTTGCGTTGAACATGGCATCGGCATGCCGTTTGCGCTCCGCCGCAGACAAGGCAATGTTCATTGCCGCCATCTGGGACTTAGCCTCGTTGGCCTCTGGGCTTAGCGAATCACCAAGGTAGATTCCGCGATACAGCGTCGCGGCCTGATCCACATTGCCACTGGCCTGGTAAGCCTTTGCGAGAGCGAGTCTGAAGTCCACATGGTTGGCCATCGAGCCGCTCTGCAAAGGCAGCAAAACGCGGAGAGCTTCCGGGGCGTCTCCTCCCGACAGGTACGCATTTGCCAGCAGGATCGGTGCCTCGTCGTCAAACAGACTCCCTGGATGTCGATCGGCGAAGTGATCCAGCAATGCAATCGCGTCTTGCGGACGCTTCCCCTGGACGGCAGCCTGCGCCTCAAGATAATCCGCATAATCTCCCAGGGCTGCACCCTGGACATTTGCCAGTCGGAATGCACTCTCTGCGTCAGCATAGCGGTGGTCCAGCATATACGCATGTCCTACTGCGAGATAGGCCGACGCTGCACCGTCTCCGGGATGCCCGGAGGCATAGGCTACGACCCCGGCATACGCTGCAGGGCTGCGGTCCATCACCAACTGTTGAGCCATCGGACGTAAAGTTGCAGAAGCAATAAACGCGCTACTTAGCCGACGACTCTCGACCGTTGCCTTGGGGAGATTGACCCGGTGCGATGCTGAATGAGTTCGTGAACTCCGGGTACTACTCTTGGGATCCCCGGCCACCCCATGAACCTTCCTGCTTGCAGCCGCATGCTGCTTGCCCCCGGCTTTGCCCTTCCCCGATGCAGCTTTTTTGTTGGTGCCCCCAGTCTGCCTGGAACCATCTGGAGATGTAGCCCTATCCGCAGGCTTTGCTGCCGAACTCTGAGCCCAACCCGTCCCCAGGGACAGTGCGCTGCCGACTACCGCGACCAACAACCAACTCGAGCCCGTTTTCTTCATCAAATAGTCCATCTACTTTGACTCTAAGGCGATCAGAAGGTCTACGCTTACCCGTCCTATCATTCGGGGAACCATTGGAGATAACTGCGGCTCTGTTTACGCTGCCAAAATATACTCCTGTAAACTGGTAATCACTATGGAAGTTCAATCCTCACCTCTCGCCGACCAACCCCTTGAGCTCGTTGCGGACCCGACTTTGGCCGAGGCTCAGGCGGAAATCCATCCAGATGTGGCCTTGGTGGAGCGCGCCAAGGCAGGCGATACTGCGGCCTTTGAACAGTTGGTGCGCCAATATGAACGCCAGATCTTTCGTACCGCACAGCACATCACCCAGAATCGCGAGGATGCTGAGGACATTACCCAGGATGTCTTCTTCAAGGCGTTTCAGAAGCTGGATCAGTTTCAGGGAAATTCAAAGTTCTCGACGTGGCTGGTACGAATCGCCGTCAACGAGAGTTTGATGAGGCTGCGAAAGCGGAAAACTTCAAAGACCGTGTCCATGGACCAGGACGTCGAGACAGCGGAAGGCTCGATTCCGCGAGATTTCGCCGAGTGGCGCCCGAATCCGGAGCAAAATTACTCACAATCTGAGCTGGCGGAGATTCTGAGGAAGACAATTGCAGGACTTCCGCCAGGTTTTCGAACCGTTTTCACTCTCCGCGACATCGAAAACTTGTCGACGGAAGAAACAGCCGAGGCGCTTGGACTGAGCGTACCGGCTGTCAAGTCCCGGCTACTCCGTGCGCGCCTGCAGTTGCGCGAACGCCTGAGCCGCTACTTTCGCCAGAGTAAAGAGGCCTCAAAGTGAACTGCACCGAATTTCTCGCCAAGCTAACCGATTACTTCGATGGACAAATCGATCCTGCCTTGCTCACCGAAGTAAAACAGCATCTTGGATCCTGTCACCATTGTGAAGTTGTTGTCGATACGACGAGAAAGACCATTGATGTCTATCGGGGCGCCGAGACCTATGAGTTCCCGGAGGAACTTTCGAATCGCCTTCGGGCTGCCGTCATGGAGCGCTGCCGGATTTCTGGGAAGCTGCCAAATATTGAACTAAAGTCCTCGAAATCATCTGTATAGAGGCTCGTGTGATCTAAATAATGAAGATATCGAAAGCAGAGATGGCGGCCATTTGGCCGCCATCTTTGCTGTAAGCGATTGGTTGGCCGTTACTTAACCACAACCTGCTGGAATAGAGGCGAGGTCAAAAGCCCCGCAAACTGGCTGTCCGAGGACGAATAGGACACGGTCAAAACGCCCGAGTTCGAGTCGATGGTCGTATCGTCGACAGCGGTCTTTTCCAGCGGCGATCCTGAGGTCTTCTTGAGGATGGCAACTCCCTTCATCAGCGTGGCCGCAGTTGCAGCCGTCAGTGTATCCGACATGCTGACCGTCATATTGAATCGGACGCCGTTGCTGAAATCCATCGTGTAGCTGGCATACTTCATACGGTTCTTGACCGTGTCATAGTCCGCCAGGCCAGACGCCTCGCCAAGCACGCTCTTCATCATGGTCTGAGTTCCCTGCTGATCCAGGAGGCTCCAGACGGCCTGTGAGTCGACAGCGGTCATTTCGTTCATCATGTCGCTGTTCTGGAGGAAGTTGGGCTGCAGGCCATCGCGTGCGTCCAGCGCGGCCTTGATTGCCTCCCGGTCTCCGAAGACCATGGTCGTCTGATTGAGGAAGGCCACGCTCATACCACCCGAACCCATTGGGTAAATAGCGTTATTCCGGAGCATTGTGGGCTTTACCTTCTCCTTGGCGAACTTCGCAAGGATGGCTTGCGTCTGGAACTGCCCCTGGGCAACGCCCAGAATTCTTGCACCCGAGCCGGCGCCTGAACCTGAGGCTGTACCCGTCCGGAAGGCAGCAAAGGCTAGCGTATCGGCATCTTGGTCCACCTGCAAACCTGAGGTCTTGAGGGATAATTCCAGATGCTTCAATTCAGGGGGCAAAACGCGATCCTTCAACTGCATCGCAGCAGGCGAATTCTGCATTTGTCGGTAATCTACAACGATAATCTGCTGCACGTCTTTCGGAATCGAAGAGCGTGCGTCGCCGCTCAACTGAGCTGCCTGGGCCGCCATAGGCGCCATTGCCAACGTCGCCAAAACTGCGAATGCTGTCCCGTGCTGCCAGTTCTTAAAGTTCTTCACGATTTAGCTCCATAACGATTGCGCTTTGCTGCGCAACTTCTATTGTTTCCTGATTCCATGCATCCCGCAAGTCACTGTTGGTACGCTACGGCCAGTTCATCGGATGTTTTAAGCGCCGTTCCAGAACCTTATCTTCTGGGTCGAACTGGAGTATTTGACGAACCCAATCAGCGTTTGGCTCATAGGCCTGCTCTGGAATCAGACCGATTACCTCGCCCTCCGCAATCTCCGCTCCGTGGCGTGCTGCGATTTCCGCGACGGCGGCGTGTAATCGATTCATCGGCGTCTTCTGGAAATCCGTGATGTTCATGCTCACCTGGGCCCGGCCATTAGCCAGCACGCCCATAGCCTTTACGCCGAACAGACCTCCGCTGGAGGCTCGAATCTCCTTGGCGATAGACCGAGCGAGGCTGACGGCCTCTGTACTTCCTCCGGCCGCAAGATAGATGTTGTAGGCAATAAGGAACTTACGGGCACCCACCGCGCTTGCGCCGGCCGTGGCATGGAGCTCCGGACCTCCTACATCCGGCTGACGGCGGGTGTCACGCAAGGATTCCCGCTGTAGACCTTCGAACTGGCCACGGCGAATATCTTCAAGGTTGACACGGTCCGGTCTTGCGGCTGCGGCCTCGTAAAAGTAGACTGGAACGCCGAATCTCCGCCAAATCGCCAATCCGGCCTGCCTGGCTAACATGGCACACTGTATCAGCGACACACCAGCGACGGGGACAAAGGGGATCACGTCCGCGGCGCCGATGCGGGGGTGGACTCCGGTTTGGCCGGTGAGATTGATCAACTCTGCTGCCTTGCCCGCTCCTCTTACTGCGGCTTCGACGACTGCGTCCGGCGAGCCGGCGATGGTGACGACGGATCGATTGTGATCGGCATCCAGTGAGTAATCAAGGAGATGCACGCCATCGACACGCATGGCGCGGACGATCGCTTCGACTTTGCCGCGGTCCCTTCCCTCGGAATAATTCGGGACGCACTCCACGATCTTCTCGGTATTTTCGGTGCCGTTCGACGTCTCTTCGGTGTTCATTGCTCTACTTCCACCACGTATATCCAACTGATAGTTGCAGACTCACGTTAACGCCAGGGTTTTTATCGCCCAGACTTGAGCTAGAAATATGGACTCCGTTGGCGCTGAAGTCTATAGATTGCTTCGGCTTGAGGAAATAATGGGCGCCGATGCCGCCCTGAGGGGTGAAATTCCAGACGCTGGTGTCCGCGTTGGGGCCGGTCTGGGTGGGATCGTTGGGGTTCAGATCGCCGACTGCCGGGTACTTATGGTTGGTCCATACAACACCGCCCGCAGCCTGTACCCAGGGCATAAACCGTTTGCCATGAGTGAAATTCCACCGCATCTGGATGGGGGTAATGCTGGCACCGGTGAAGGTTCCCCCGACCGTGAAGGGCGGAGTGCAGGAGTATACCGGGGTACCGGGCGAGCCACCCGGGGCCGGGGTCGGCACGAGGACGCAATTGAGGCGTTGGAATTTTGGGGTGTAGGACTGCCAGAACGGAAATACTTCGACGGCGTACTCAAAATTTCCGCGGAGAAGTCCATCTCCGAGCTGTGGAGTCAATACTTTACCGAGGTGACCTCCGACCAGCAGGAAGCTATAGTCGGTGCGGTCTTCGAGTCCGACTCCCCCCTGCAGGAGGGCTCCCATCTCCCACGACCGGGAGTTGGCGAAGGTAGTGATGGGCGAGTCGGGGAGGGGCGCCTGAGCAAGCGCTATGCTGCTCATTGCAAATGACATCAGTGCCGCAACCCCGTAAAAAAATCGCATTCGGATAGTCCGCATCTTCCTCACAATCGAAAGCCGCCATCGAGTGGCGGCTTTCGCGTTTCTCGGTTTGAAATCAGTTGCTTAGGCTGTGACGGACTCTTCACTCATGTCGAAGTTGGAGTAAACGGCCTGGGTATCGTCGAGGTCGTCGATGGCGTCGAGGAGGCGCATCATCTGCGCTGCCTGCGCCCCTTCAAGCTTGGTGTACGTCGAAGAGATCATGGTGACTTCCGCGTGCTCGGGCTTGATTTTGGCGGCGGTGAGGGCGTTCATGACGGCTTCGTAGTCCTTGGGTGAGGTAATAATCTCCCAGTTGTCGCCTTCATCGGTTAGGTCGTCAGCACCGGCGTCCAGGACGATTTCGGTGAGTTTGTCCTCATTCGCTGCGGATTTCGCAACGACGATAACGCCCTTTTTCGAGAACATGTAGCCGACGGAGCCGGTTTCGCCGAGGTTTCCTCCGTTTTTGGAGAAGGCGAAGCGGATTTCGGAGACGGCGCGATTGCGGTTGTCGGAGAGGGTGTCGACGATGACGGCGACGCCGCCAGGGCCGTAGCCCTCAAAGCGGATCTCCTCGTACGACGCGCCCTCGAGCTCGCCAGTGCCCTTTTGGATGGCACGCTTGATGTTGTCGGCGGGCATATTCTCAGCTTTGGCCGCGGCGATGGCTCCACGGAGGCGCGGATTGCCGTCGGGGTCGCCACCTCCGCCCTTAGCGGCGATGGTGATTTCCTTGATCAGGCGAGTGAATATTTTGCCGCGCTTGGCATCGAGCGCGCCCTTCTTATGCTTGATTGTCGCCCATTTAGAGTGGCCGGACATGTGGTGAACCTCTGTTGCGGTGAGAATCGTCCTTGCGCGGAAACAGGCCGTAAACATGGACTGCCGCACATCTTCGTCGAACGAAATTGTAGCACGCAAACGGGTTGATTTCCGTGTTGGGAGGCCTTAGAAGAGCTCGGTGGCGAAGAGATCGTCGAGGGTTTCGCGGCGGCGGATGAGGCGGGGCTGGCCGGCTTCGATGAGGACTTCGGCGGGGTGGACGCGGGTGTTGTAGTGGGAGGCGAGGGACATGCCGTAGGCTCCGGCGTCGAGCAGGACGGCGAGGTCGCCGGAGCGGAGTTCGGGGGTGGTGCGGTCGCGGGCGAAGAAGTCTCCGGACTCGCAGACGGGGCCTACGATGTCGGCGGTTTGGTGGGGGCGGGTGGGGTCGGCGAGGACGGGGAGGATCTCGTGGTGGGCCTGGTAGAGGGCTGGGCGGATGAGGTCGTTCATCGCTGCGTCCATGATTACAAAGTGCTTAGCGCCGTTCTGTTTGATGGTTAGGACGCGGGTGAGGAGCGCTCCAGCCTGGGCGACGAGGAAGCGGCCGGGCTCGAGGAGGAGATGGGCGTCGAGGCCGTGGAGGACGGAGCGGAGGGCGGCGGCGTAGTCGGCTACGCGGGCGGCGGGGTCGAAGGCGGTGGTGCCGTACTCGATGCCGAAGCCGCCACCGGCGTCTACGTAGTGGATGCTTAGGCCGTCGGCACGGAGTTCTTCGACGAGGGTGCGGACTCGCTTGAGGGACTCGGCGAAGGGTTCTACGGAGCGGATCTGGGAGCCGATGTGGACGCTAACTCCTGCAGGCTCAATGCCGGGGAGCTGGGCGGCGCGCTGATAGACGGCGCGGGCCCGTTCGATGGCGATGCCGAATTTGTGTTCGCGGAGGCCGGTGGAGATGTAGGGGTGGGTCTCGGCGAAGACGTCGGGGTTGACGCGGAGTGCGATGCGGGCGGTGTGGCCAAGTGCTTGAGCGCGTTGGCTTAAGAGCTCCAGCTCGGCTTCGCTTTCTACGTTGAAGAGGAGGATGTTGGCGTGGAGGGCAGCGTCGATTTCCCAGACCTGTTTGCCTACTCCGGAGAAGACTACGCGGCCTAAGGCGGTGGGGGCGGAGCGGCGGACTCGCTCAAGTTCGCCACCGGAGACGATGTCGAAGCCGCAGCCTAAGTCGCTGAGGAGCTTGAGGATAGCGAGGGAGGAGTTGGCCTTGACGGCGTAGCAGAGGGTGGTGGGGAGGGCCGAAAATTCGGTCTGGAGCATGACTACGCGGGCGCGGATGGCGTCGGCGGAGTAGACGTAGAGGGGGGTGCCGTAGTGGTCGGCGAGGGTGGTTAGATCGGCACCGGAGCAGGCCAGGCGGTTGTTTAGGTAGGCGAAGGGGCGCGGCGAGGGGGAGGTGGGGGTCACTCCCCTATCGTAAACGGTCTAGGGGATGGGCTGGGTGGTGGGGGGTGCGGGGACGGTGGGGGCGAAGAAGTAGGGCTCGTTGGGCATGACGATCCAGGCGATGAGGTACGCGATGATGGGAGTGCCGCAGCCGAATAAGACCAATACACAGAGCAAGATGCGGACGAGGACTACGTCCCAGCCGAAGTGCTGGGCGAAGCCGGCGCAGACTCCTCCGATGGCCCGGCCGTAGCGGGGGCGGACGAGGCGGGTGTAGACCGGGGTGGGGGGCTGGATGAAGACGGGGGCTCCGCAGCTGCTGCAGAACCGGGCGCCGGGGTTGAAGGGGGTGTGGCATGCGGGGCAGTTCATCGGTCCTCCTCGGAATGACATGGGGTAATACGGTGGGGGGAGGGGCGATGTTCCGTGGTTTTCAGAGCGTTTGAGCGGGGTCTTGGGTCGCAAACCGCGTGACTGAGGGAGGGTTCGGGTTGCGCAGTGTGGAAATTGGGCGGGTGGGGTGGTTATTTGCCGGTGTAGGGGTGGTCGAGGTATTTGTGGGCGGCGTTGGATTGGGATTGGTCTCCTCCGGGGAGGATGACGAGGTTGTACATGTGGATGGCCTGGCGGCGGTTGTGGAGGAGGTCGTACATCTGGCCAGCGTTGAGTTCGGCTCGCTTGCGGAGCCAGTCGCTGCAGTTGGGCTGGAGGGAGGCCTGGGTGAAGCTGTAGGCGGCTCCGGGGATGTCGTTGTAGCCGCGCTGGGTGTCGGCCATGCCGAACCAGGCCATCTGAAGGTGGGGGTCGACGAAGTAGCCGGGCTTTTCTGCGTCGGCGATGACTTCCTTGTAGGCGGCGATGGCTTCGAGGCCGTGGCCTTCGTCTTTGAGGAGGTTGGCTACTTCGAGGCGGAAGAGGTAGTCGTGGGGGAATTGCTCGGCGAGGCCACGCTCGACGACGAGGGCCTCAGGGTAGCGGGCGTCGTGGCGGAGGAAGACGGAGAGGGCGGTGCGGGAGGCGACGGGGGTGACGATGCCGTGGGCGGCGGCCTGGCGGAGGTTTTCGAGGCCCTGCTCCTTGTTGCCTCCTACTCCCATGATGCCGACGATGAGGCGAATCCAGCGGGGGAGGCTGGCGACGGCGAACTGCTGGATGCCGATGGCCATGCGGGCGTCGGCATACTGGGGGTCGATTTTGAGGGCGGATTCGGAGTCGTTGCGGGCGGAGTAGCCCTGGCGGGCGGCGGTGGCGAAGGAGTGGTCTACCAGCGTGATGAACGCCGCGTGCATGCCCTTGGCATAGCCGCGGGCGAAGTAGGCGTTGGCGTCGCTGGGATTGGCTTTGATCTGGGCGTCGGCTAACTGGATGACCTTGTTGGTGAGGTCTTCGATGCGGGAGCGGGTGGCGGGAAGGACCTGGACGTCGCGCTTGGTGGTGAGGAAGCTGTCGTGGGCGTAGTAGGTGGTGTCGAGGAGATCCTGGTGGTAGAGCTCGCGGAAGATGAGGGTGACGAGGACGTAGTCCCAGGCCATGGGGTTGGCGGGATGCTGCTGGGCTACCTGCTCCTGAATTTTGAGGGCGGCGTCGAAGTCGAGGTTGTGGAAGTCAAGCATGGACTGCTTGACCTGGGGGTCGAGGTTGATGGGGTCGGTGTGGAGGGAGGGTGCCTGGGCGGCGGCGGTGGAGAGAGCGAGGACGAGGGTGAGAACGAGGGTGAGGAGGGGGAGCGCGGCGCGGGAGGGACGGGGGCTGACGTTCCGGAGCGATCGGGGCAAGCAGGAATTCCTCTCTGGTTCGGACGGCAAGGGGCCGACGCAGATAGACTACACCCAGGTCCTACGCGGACGGCGGGAGGCGCTGCGCGCAGAGGCGGGAGTGCAGGGAGTGCTGGAGCGCACGGTGTCGTGGATGCGCGAGGTGCTAGGCTGATTTGCGTGGGTTGGTTGGTGACGTAGGGCGAAGGTTGTGGAGGCGTTATGGATGTGCAGATTGTATTTCCTCTGGTGCTGCTGACGGTTGGGTGCATTGCGTATGTGTTCTGGCCGCAGGGACGGGTGGCGGTTCCGGTGGAGAAGACGCGGCTGGATTATCTGAAAGAGCGCAAGGATGTGGTGTATGAGAACTTGCGGGATTTGAACTTTGAGTATCGCGCGGGGAAGTATCCGGAAGATGATTATGCGCGGCAGCGGGCGTCGTTGGAAGATGAGGCGGCGCAGGTGGTGACGGAAATGCAGGCACTTGGCGGCTGAAATAGGTTATGATTCCGGCCAATGACAGATAAATGGCCGAGACGATTTGAGCTGATACGCGGCTTTGGGTGGATGGCTCTCGTCGCTGTCGTTTTCTTGATCGCAGCTGTGTTTACGCCTGAGGACTATCGGCGTTGGCCACTTATTTTTGGAGTGCTGCTCTTCCTGCCGGCCTTTGTTTACACGTATGTCGTGGTGATCTGGCAATGGAAGGAACGCTATCGGGGGAAACACAGCGACCTGTGGGGAGCGCTGATTCTTATCGAAACAAGCGGGTGGTTGAAGTTGGTGTACCTGTTCCGGCATCTTGTGCCGGACATGCGCAAAGGTGGCCGGTATCACAATTCTTTGTAGCGATCTGACGTATTCTTAGGTCGTGCATACATTGATTGGAACTCTCCGCCGCCTCTCTGCTTCCCTGCTGCTTCTTCCTCTTGCTGCGCTGGTGTTACCTGTTGCGGCGATGGCCGCTACTCCGATTACGGGTATGGTGACGAACCGGACTACGGATAAGCCGTCGGCGGGCGATACGGTGGCGCTGCTGCGGCTGGTGCAGGGCATGCAGGAAGTGACGAATACGACGACCAACGCGAAGGGGGCGTTTTCGCTGGACGCTCCGGACGACGGGATGTACCTGGTGCGGGTGACGCATGATAAGGCGACGTACTTCGGGGCGGTTCCGGCGGGGTCGAAGACGGTGAATATCGACGTGTATAACGCCGCGGCGCACGTGGCGGGCGTGAGCACGGAGGCGATCGTGATGCGGGCCCAGACCGATGCCAGCGGAAGTACGCTGAATGTGGTGGAGAATTTTTTTGTAAAGAACGATTCGAAGCCGGCGATGACGCAGTTTTCGAATGATCCGTTCAGTATGTACCTGCCGGAGGGAGCGGTGATTGAGGCTTCGGCGGCGCTGGCTCCGGGAGGCATGCCGGTGTCGGCTACACCGATGCCGGTGGGCGAGAAGGGGCGGTATACGTTCCTGTTTCCGATTCGGCCGGGGGAGACGAGGTTCCAGGTGTCGTACCACGTGCCGTACTCGGGGACACTGAAGTTTGGGCTGAAGGTGGCGGGGGCGACGGACGCGTTTGCGGTGATTGTGCCGAAGGCGATGACGTTCTCTCCGGCTCCCGGGACACAGTTCAACCCGGTTCCGGACGATACGAACTCGCAGACGTTTGTGGCTCGGAAGATGGCGGCGGGACAGACGGTGGACTTCCAGGTGACGGGAACGGGAGCTCTGCCAAGGGAGACGCAGACGGGGGGCGATCAGGGGTCGCAGGGAGGGCAGGCGGGACAGGGTGCTGAGGGCAATGGGGCGGATGCGTCGGCGTCGAGCGATACGGCTCCGGGCAAGGGTCTGGGGTTGCCGCTGGATCCGAATGGGACACGTGAGCCGCTCTCGACTAAGTACAAGTGGTGGATTCTGGGAGGGCTGGGGCTGGTGCTGGTGGCGGCGGCGGGCGTGCTGCTGCGAAAGCCGGCGGATGCTCATGCGATGTCGGCTGCGCATGCGGTGGCGAGTGACCGGGTGCGGGTTCTTCCTGCGGCTGGTGCGGTGGCGGCTGCTCCGGTGACGGCGGCGGGGAGAAAAGAGTTGCTGCTGCATGTGCTGAAGGACGAACTGTTTGCGCTGGAGACGGACAGGCTGCAGGGCCATATCGGCGAGGCGCAGTATGCGGAGCAGAAGGCGGCGATTGAGCTGATCCTGCGGCGGGCGCTGCAGGGCGCGGGTTCGGCGGGCGCGGGTTCATCCACAGGGGCTAGCGCTTAATTGGGCTCGGACAAGAGATACTGATTGGCATGACAACTGTTCTTCGCATTGTTCGGCTGTATGCTCTGGCGGTATGGGTTGGCGGGCTGGTGTTCTTCGCGTTCGTTGCGGCTATGGCGTTCAGGACGCTTCCGGATGCGCATGAGGCGGGGATGGTGGTGCGAGGGGCGCTGGTGTCGCTGCACCATATTGGGATGACGTCGGGGCTGATTTACCTGGTGTGCACGCTGGCACTGCTGGCGACGCAGAGGGACACGCATCCGATCCGGGCGGCGGAGCTGGTGCTGGTGCTGATGATGCTGGCGCTGACGGGGTACTCAGAGTTTTCGGTGATACCGAGGATGGAGGCGGACCGGACGGCGCTGGGCGGCGATGTGGCGAAGGCTCCGAATGAGGCTCCGGCTAAGAAGCACTTTGAGCGGCTGCATGGGGTGTCGGTGAAGGTGGAGAGCGTGGTGCTGATCGAGGGGCTGATGCTGCTGGCGATGGCCGGTGTGCATGGGCGGGATGACTTCGACCGGTTCGCGTAGGTCCTACGGGGCGGCGAGGACGGCGGGGGTGAGAGCGTTGCGGGGTAGAGTTGGGTGGCAATGCAACGGCCAATACAGTGGTCCTTCGCTTCGCTCCAGGATGACGGGATTTTGGGTGGGGTGGGGGTTATTGGACGGGGAGTTTGGCGCGGTAGCCGTCGCGGGTGATGATGGAATATTTCAGGGGATTGCCCTGCTCGTCCTGCATCTTCAGGGGGAGGCCTTCGTTGTCGACGAGGTAGACCTTGACCTTACGGTAGGTGCCGTCATTTTTGGTGTTGGTGGGGCGGTAGGTAAGGACGTACTGGTTGCGGATGGACTCGTTGATCTGGGTGAAGATGTCGGGGAGAGAGCCCTGGAAGACGGGCTGGAAGCTCATGCCACCGGTCATCTCGGCGAAGGTTCGCATCTCGTTGTCGGCCTGGAGGTAGTTGATCTGGGAGGCTCCGCGGGTGGAGCGCATCTCGCGGAGGAGGCCACCGGTGCTGATGGTGAAGAGGGTGACGTTGGGGGTTGCTTTGATCTTGGCCATCATCTGATCGAGGGTGAGGCGGGACATGGAGTCGCGGCCGGAGGAGATGAGGATGACGTATTTGCGGCCGTCGATGCGGGAGAGGCGGTCGAGGGTGTCGTAGAGGGCGTCGAACTCGTTGGTTTCGCGGAAGGTGGGGAGGACGAGGGAGTTGAGGGCCTCGCGGATGACTTCGCGGTTGTTGGTGAAGTCGGTGAGGATGTGGGGGTGGATGTCGTAGGTGGAGACGGCGATGTAGTCCTGGGGCTGGAGGGAGCTGAAGAAGCTGTAGGAGGCGTTCTGCATGTCGTTAATGAAGGCGTAGGAGTTGGCGGCGAACTCGAGGAGAAGGACGGCGGTGATGGGGGTCTTGGTGAGGCGGACGGACTGGACTTCCTGCTGGACTCCGTCTTCGACGACGAGGAAGTTGGCGGGCTTGAGGTTGGGGACGAACTCGTGGGTCTTGTCGAGGAGGACGCTGACATCGAGGTTGACGAGGGGGACGTCGACGCGGAGGGAGAAGGTCTGGCCGGGAGGGGTGGCTAGCTTTTCGTGGGAAGGAGCGGGAGGCGGAGGAGGCTCTTCGGTCTTTTTGCGGAGGATGACGGCACCGGTGTCGGACTGGGGGCCGGCGTCGTCGGGGGTGGTCGCGGGAGGCGTGGATTGCTGTGGGGTCTGCGGTGGAGCTTGCTGGGGGGGCTGCGGGGCCTGTGCTGACAGCGGGCAGGTGGAGAGGGTGATGAGGGCGGCTAGGCCGAGCAGGACTTGAATCTTCATTGCGAACTACTCCCCGGGGGTCGTTGCAACTACTACTTTAGACGGGAAAGGCTGGGGATGGGGCTCAGGGAGGAATTTGTGGGGTTAAGCACAATGGGCCGCTGGGGGGTGCCAGCGGGCCCATTGTTTTCAGATCGCGCCTCCTATCAAGGGAAGCGACCGGTGGGGGGTCGTCCCGACCAGAGGCGCTTGTTGATTATGGCATAAAGCGAGGGCGAAGGGGTGTGGATTTTGAAATTTGAGAGCTAGAATCTAGTCATTCCCTCGAATGAGAAAACTCGTTCGCAGGAGGATTGCATCTCACTGTTGTATTGAATCAGGATTGAAGGCCACATTTATGTCAGATATACGCGGACTAGCTGCACATGCAGCCGGCGCACAATTGTTGTCGTACAAGTATTCCGTCGGGGACCTGGGCACGAACGAGGTCGAGGTAAAGATTTCGCATTGCGGGGTGTGCCATTCGGACCTGCACCTGATCGACAATGACTGGGGGCTGAGCCGGTATCCGTTTATTCCGGGCCATGAGATTGTGGGGACGGTGACGGCGGTGGGGTCTGGGGTGGCGGACCGCAAGGTGGGAGAGAGGGTGGGGATTGGGTGGCAGGCGGACTCGTGCGGGATCTGCGAGTGGTGTCGGCAGGGGGATGAACATCTGTGTGCGAAGGCTCAGCCGACGTGCGTGGGGAGAAATGGCGGGTATGCGGACGCGATTCGCGTGAATTCGCGGTTTGCGATACCGGTTCCGGAGGGGTTGGAGAGCGAGAATGTCGCTCCCCTGCTGTGCGCGGGGATTACGGTGTATGCTCCGCTGCGGAATTTGCTGGCCCGCCCGGCGTCGCGGGTGGGAGTGATTGGGATTGGCGGGCTAGGACACCTGGGGCTGCAGTTTGCCCGCGCGTTTGGATGCGAGGTGACGGCGTTTTCTACGTCGAAGGATAAGGAAAAAGAGGCGCTCGGGCTGGGGGCGCACCATTTTGTGAATACTCGCGATAATGGCGGGCTGAAGAAGGCGGCGGGGAGTATGGATTTGATCTTGTCGACGGTGTCGGCGGACCAGGACTTCCAGAGCTTCATTGCGGCGCTGCGGCCGAAGGGGACGCTGGTGGTGCTGGGGGTTCCTCCTTCGCCGTTGCAGATTGCCGGGTTCAGCTTGATTGCTGGACAGAAGGCGATCTCGGGAAGCCCGACGGGGAGCCCGCGGGACCTGCACGAGATGCTGGATGTCGCGGCTCGGCATGGGGTGAAGGCGATTACGGAGAGGTTCGCGATGAAGGATGCGAATAAGGCCGTGGAGAAGGTGAAGAAGAATCAGGTGAGGTATCGGGCGGTGTTGGCAAATTGAGAGCATGAGAGATAGCTGCTAGCTTCTAGCTATTAGCTGAGGCAGGTGCGGAGTGGGAGTCTTGGGTTGGCCGGGTGGGAGATGCAGATCGCAGCGGGATGACAAACTAAATTGTGGGTGGGGTGAACTGCGGGGCGCTGACGCATTGTGGGCGGACGAATTGTGTGGGGACGAGTTGTGGGGCGGGCGAGATGCTGAACGGGTAGGATAGCGGTGGATGCGATTTGAATTGTTCATTGCCGCGCGGTATTTGAGGGCTCGGCGGCGGCAGGCCGTGGTGGGGCTGATTACGGTGATTTCGGTGGTGGGGGTTGCGGCGGGAGTGGCGTCGCTGATTATTGCGCTGGCGATTACGAATGGGATGCGAAGGGACTTGCAGGAGCGGCTGGTGGGGTCGACTGCGCATGTGGACCTGATGCGGACGGCGGGAGACGGGATACGCGATTGGCGGCCGCTGATGGCCAGGCTGGCGCAGGTTCCGCATGTGGTGGCGGTGGCTCCGGGGCTGTATGGGCAGGTGCTGATCTCGCGGGGGGCGAGGAGTGGGGGCGCGCTGATCAAGGGGATTCTGCCGGGGGATGAGATGAAGGTGGGAAATTTATTGCAGGCGGTGCATGAGGGGTCGGCGGAGGAGTTGGCGCCTGTTAACCCCACCCATGACGGTGGAGCTGTCGTGAATGGGGCACCCGGGAATTCGATGGCGCCGCCGATTGTGATTGGGAGTGAGTTGGCGCTGAGTCTGGGGGCGGGGGTTGGGGATTCGCTGCTGGTGACGTCGCCGCAGGGGGAGCTGACGCCGCTGGGATTGGTGCCGCGGTATCAGAGGTTTCGCGTGGTGGGGATCTTTGCTTCGGGGTTTTATCAGTACGACGATGGCTATGCGTTCATGCGGCTGGCCGATGCGCAGCGGTTGTTTTCAGAGCCTGACCTGGTGAGCGTGATCAGCTTCAAGATCGATGATTTGTACCAGGCTCCGGAGGTGGGCAAGGCGATTGAGGACGCGGCGGCGAGCTTCAGAGGGCCGGGATTTCAAACGACGAACTGGATGCAGCAGAATCGCGAATTGTTTCGGGCGATGCGGCTGGAGCAGGTGGTGACGTTCGTGATCCTGGCGTTGATTGTGGTGGTGGCGGCGCTGAATATTTTGATCGCGCTGACCATGATGGTGATGGAGAAGACTCGCGATATTGCGGTGATGATGAGCTTTGGGGTTCGAGCGGAACAGGTGCGGAATATCTTTTTGCTGCAGGGATTGTTGATCTCGGGGATTGGGACGGCGCTGGGGCTGGTGCTGGGGTACGCGGCTAGCATTTTGGGGTCGCACTACCGGTTTATTCACCTGGATGCGAGCGTGTATTCGATTGACTATTTGCCGTTCGCTCCGCGACTGGTGGATGCGGTGATTGTGGCGGCGGTGAGTTTGGGGATGAGTTTGCTGGCGACGATTTATCCGTCGAGCTCGGCGGCGAGCGTGCTGCCGGCGGAGGCGCTGCGGTATGAGTAGAGCGGAGCTTCCGAGGGGTGGAGGGCGTAGGCGTTACCCGATGTAGCCTCGGGCGTGGCTGTGCTCGCATGGTTTGGTTGCCGCAGATATTGGAGCTCGCGGACTCGGCCGCCGTGCCAGATGTCTCAGGGCGGCGGTAGGCAGAGATCGAGGGTTGGCTCAGGAGCTTGCCGCAGAAAGCGTGATGCGCGGAGCTCTGGGACTATGCCCAGGGGCCCTCTGCTGCTACCCTGAAGTTGCTGCACGACCCGGCGTGGAGGGATGTGTGAGTGGTTGAAACAGGCGGTCTTGAAAACCGCTTAGCCTTAACGGGCTACGGGGGTTCGAATCCCTCTCCCTCCGCCAAAGAAATTTCTCCGAGACTCTTCGCACGACATTTGAACAACGGAAGCTCTTCGCGGGCTCCGATGACACACTACGATCGAGCAGAGGTGATGATGGCGTTGAGGCTGCGGTATACGGAGGCTGCTCCTGAGGCGTATGAGCGGCTGGTGGCGCTGGGGCATTACCTGAATACGGGGACGGCGCTGGAGGCGGTGCTGCTGGAGTTGGTGTATCTGCGGGCGTCGCAGATGAATGGGTGCGGGTTTTGTATGGGGATGCATGCGGCGGAGTTGCGGAAACATCATGAGCCGGAGAGCCGAATTGAGGCGGTGGCGGTGTGGCGCGAGTCGGATGCGTTTACGGGGCGGGAGCGGGCGGCGCTGGCGTGGGCGGAGAGTGTGACGGACTTGAGCGGGCATGTTCCGGATGAGGAGTTTGCCGCGGTGAGTGAGTTTTTTGAGGGGAAGGACCTGGCGGATTTGACGTTTGCGATTGCGGGGATCAATGCGTGGAATCGGCTGGGGGTGGCGTTTGGGGCGGAGTGGAAGCCGAAGGTGGCGACGGGTGAAGGCGCAGAGAAGAGGGTGGAGGCTTAGTGGCTACCTTTTGTGAAATGCAATCCAGGGGGCTAAAGCCTCAACTTCCTGCCGGGCCAGGGACGGATGGGCTGAAGCCCATCCCCTTCAACGGGAGATTCGTGGACAGATGGCTGAAGGCTGTCCTCTTCAAAGCGGACGGGAAGGTGGGGCTGTGATGGCAGTGTTGCGGGCGGTGGATTTGGAGAAGACGTATGCTCCGCTGGTGGCGGGTGGTGTGGGGCTGCGGCTGTTCAAGGATCTGTCGCTGGAGGTGGCGGCGGGGGAGATGGTGGCGGTGGTGGGGGAGAGTGGCGCGGGGAAGAGTTCCCTGCTGCATCTGCTGGCCGCGCTGGACAGGCCGACGGCGGGCGAGGTTTGGTGTGGGGAGACAAATGTTACTCGGCTGACGGCAAGGGAGGCTGGGACGTATCGCAATCGGGAGATTGGGTATGTGTGGCAGTTTCATTATCTGCTGCCGGAGTTTACGGCGGTGGAGAATGTGGCGATGCCGTTGCTGGCGCGGGGGATGCGGCGGGGGGCGGCGCTGACGGAGGCGAGGGGGTGGCTGAAGCGGGTGGGGCTGGGGGATCGGGGGGAGCATCGGTCGGGAGAGTTGTCGGGGGGCGAGCAGCAGCGGCTGTCGATTGCGCGGGCGCTGATACCGAAGCCGAAGCTGTTGCTGGCGGATGAGCCTA
>JAJYCQ010000033.1 GCA_021778315.1 Acidobacteriota bacterium
GATTTGCGGAGGGCGAGGGCGGCGGCGCTGAGCATGATTCCCAGCTCGACGGGCGCGGCCAAGGCGCTGAAGCTGGTGATTCCGGCGATGGATGGGAAGCTGGATGGGTTTGCGATTCGGGTTCCTACTCCGAATGTGTCGGTTGTCGATCTGACGTTTGTGGCGGAGAAGCCGATCAGTGTCGCGTCGATCAATGCGGCGATCAAGGCTGCGAGCGAAGGGGCGCTGAAGGGGATTCTTGGGTATACCGAGGAGGAGTTGGTGTCGACTGACTTCCGCGGAAACCCGCTGTCGAGCATCTTTGATAGCAAACTGACGAAGGTGGTTGGGAATACCGGCAAGGTGATCAGCTGGTACGACAATGAGTGGGGCTATTCGAGCCGGGTCAAGGACTTGATTTTGTTCCTGGTGAAGAAGGGTCTGTAGTTCCGTCGGTGGTTGGAACCTGTGCGGCCCGCCTCTTCGGAGAGCGGGCCGACTTCGTTTGAGGCTCAGATGGCGTCGACGTATTTGAAGGGACGGATGCCGGCGGACTTCCAGAAGTAGGCGAGGATGATGATGCTGGCGATGGCTGCGTAGGCGCACCACAGCGAGGTGAAGGCATAGCGCTTTACGGCCATTACTGTAAGCAGGATGATGAGGTTGGCGGCTCCGAAGAGGACCATGTCCTTGACCTTGGAGAAGAAGAGCGAGCCGCAGGTGGCGATGACGTAGAGGATGGCCAGGGTGGTGTTGTTGGTGCCGGGGTTGATGTAGACGATACTGTTGCCCCGGACGGAGATTTGCGTGGGAAAGGCGATGAGCGCCCAGAGCATGTAGAGGGCGGTGCCGGTTCCGATGATGAGAAAGGGCCACATGCGGCGGCGGTTTTTGACGGAGGATTCAAAGAGCATGACGCTGAGGGGGATGAGGAACGGGAGCAGGCCCTGGGCGTAGAGCATGAAGGCGGCTCCCATGTTGTGCATGACGATGGGGGAGACGTGGCCGTCGAGGCCGAGCCAGACGAAGCCTTCGATGAACTGGTGGATGGCGAAGAGAGTGGGGAGCGAGGCGAAGAGGAGCTCGCGGCGGTGCTTGACCTGGGTGAGGGTGGTGACTCCGACGGCGGCGAGGACGCCGCTGCCTACGAAGTTCGCGGTTGCGGAAAAGCACATCGGGGTGAGTCCTCTACGTTGTGGCGATGATAGCCTAAGCGGGGCATGGCTGCGGTTATCATGTGGGGATGAGCTCAAATCCTTTGCGTACGAATATTGCTGGAACGTCTCCTTATGAACCGACCATTGGGTTCTCACGCGCGGTGCGGATTGGGAATGTGGTGCATGTGTCGGGGACGGGGCCGGTGGGGGCTGAGGAGTTGAGCGCGGCGGAGCAGACGCGGGTGGTGCTGGGAATTATTGAAGCGGCGCTGAAGCAGGCGGGGGCGGGGTTCGAGGATGTGGTGCGGACGCGGATGTTCCTGGCGCATGCGGAGGATTGGGAAGAGATTGGGCGGGCGCATGGTGAAGTGTTTGGAACGATTCGTCCGGCGTCCACGATGGTGGTCGCGGCACTGCTGAATCCGAAGTGGCGGGTGGAGATTGAGGCCGAGGCGGTGGTGGGTGGCTGAGGGTCTGTGGAACCCTGATCGCACGAGCGGGATGTGGGGCAACCGCGGTTGAATTTGCTGGGATGGAAATCGCTTTTGCGTCTGTAAGGACAGACGTGTTGCGGCGGTGCTAGAGTTCTGCGGTTAGGAAAACGGCGGCTCGAACCGAGGCGTGCCCGGGTAGAGCTGCTTTACCGAGGAGCCTCCCCATGGCAACAGCGACTACCCCCGTGATCGACGCCCGTTTGGGCGCCGCAGCCTCAGCGTTCGTCAGCAGCAAACATCAGATGTATATCGATGGAAAGTTCACGTCGGCTTCGGCGGGAAAGACGTTTGCGGTCTTCAACCCGGCTACGGGCGAAGAGATCTGCCAGGTTCCTGAGGGCGATCATGTGGACGTGGATCGAGCGGTGCGAGCGGCTCGGCGGGCGTTTGATGGAGGGGCGTGGCCGGCGATGTCGCCGTCGAAGCGCGGGCAACTGCTGTACCGGCTGGCGGATTTGCTGGAGCAGCATACGGAGGAGTTTGCGCAACTGGAGTCGCTGGATAATGGCAAGCCGGTGTCGGTGGCGAGGGTGGCGGATGTTCCTCTGGCGGTGGACCTGTTCCGGTATATGTCGGGCTGGGCTACGAAGACGCTGGGGTCGACGATTCCTCTGTCGGCTGGAAATGATTTTCTGAGCTATACGGTGCGTGAGCCGATTGGCGTGGTGGCGCAGATTATTCCGTGGAATTTTCCTCTGCTGATGGCGGCGTGGAAGCTGGGGCCGGCGCTGGCTACGGGCAATACGGTGGTGATGAAGCTGGCGGAGCAGACGCCGCTGACCGGGCTGCGTCTGGCGCAGCTGTTCGATGAGGCCGGCTTCCCTCCCGGCGTGGTGAATATCCTGACGGGCTTCGGCGAGCCTTGCGGCGCTCCACTGGCGGCACATGATCTGGTGGATAAAGTTGCGTTCACTGGATCGACTGAAGTGGGCAAGCTGATTGCGAAGGCGGCTACCGGGAATCTGAAGAAGGTGACGCTGGAGCTGGGCGGCAAGAGTCCGGCGATTATTTTTCCGGATGCGGATATGGACGCGGCGATTGCAGGGGCGGCCTCGGCGATCTTCTTCAACCAGGGACAGTGCTGCTGTGCGGGCTCGCGATTGTTTGCGCATGAGAGCGTGTTCGACCAGGTGGTGAGCGGGATGAGCGATATTGCGACGAAGATCAAGATTGGGCATGGGCTCGACCCGTCGACTGAGCTAGGGCCGTTGGTGAGCGATGAGCAGTTTGCTCGCGTGAACGGGTTCCTCAAGAGCGGGCGGGAGCAGGGTGCGTCGTTTGGCGCGGGCGGGAAGATGCATGAAGGGCGCGGGTATTTTGTGGAGCCGGCGGTGTTGTCGAATGTGCGGCCAGGGATGAAGGTGGTGGACGAGGAGATCTTTGGGCCAGTGGTGGTGGCGCAGAGCTTTGCTACGGACGCGGACCTGGAGCGGCTGGCGGCGCAGGCGAATGACACGATCTATGGGCTGGCGGCCAGTGTGTGGACGAAGGATCTGTCGGCGGCACACAAGATGGCGCGGCGGATCAAGGCGGGCACGGTGTGGGTGAACTGCCACAATGTGTTCGACGCGGCGCTGCCGTTTGGAGGGTACAAGCAGTCGGGCTGGGGCCGCGAGATGGGCGCAGAGGTGCTGAACAATTACACCGAAGTGAAGGCGGTTACGATCAAACTGTAAGGTTAGCAACGCTGGACGCCTGGCTGGGCCCCGACGGATTTTTGTGTGATGTTTCGCACAGCCGGAGGGGCCTTTTGCTGTCCATTCGGGCCTCAGTCGTTTATCCTTCTCGCAATGTCCAAGCTTTCGATTCGCGACCTCGATCTGACCGGCAAGCGTGTTTTCATCCGCGTTGATTTTAACGTTCCGCTCTCGAAAGAGGGCACGATCACGGACGACACTCGCATACGCGAGACGATACCGACGATTGAGTATGCGCTGCGGCGGAAGGCGAAGGTGATTCTGGCGGCGCACCTGGGAAGGCCGAAGGGCAAGCATGTGGACTCGATGAGTCTGCGGCCAGTGGTGGCGCGGCTGCGGATGCTGCTGGACCATGTTCTGGATGAGGATGAGAATGTGGCGTTCGCTCCGGATTGCGTGGGGCCGGTGGCGCTGGAGATGGCGAATAACCTGGAGCCGGGGCAGACACTGCTGCTGGAGAATCTGCGCTTCCATCCGGGCGAAGAGTTGAATGATCCGGGATTTGCGGAGGAGCTGGCGGGGCTGTGCGATGTGTATGTGAACGACGCGTTTGGGGCTGCGCACCGGGCGCATGCGTCGACCGAGGGGATCACGCATTATGTGGTGCAGTCGGCGGCGGGGCTGCTGATGGAGAAAGAGCTGAACTACATGGGCAAGGCGGTGACGGAGCCGTTCCGTCCGTTTGTGGCGATCATTGGCGGGGCGAAGGTGTCGGACAAGATTGAGGTCATCAATGCGTTGCTGGACCGCGTGGACTCGCTGCTGATTGGCGGGGCGATGGCGTATACGTTTCTGAATGCGCAGGGACAGTCGACGGGCAAGTCGCTGGTGGAGGGCGATAAGACGGATATCGCGCGGGCCGCGATGAAGAAGGCCGATGAGCGCGGCGTGAAGTTTCTGCTGCCGATCGATCATGTGCTGGCGGACAGGTTTGGGGCGGATGCGAAGACGCAGATCTTTAGCGGCAAGGGGCCGTTCCCCGCGGAGTGGATGGCGCTGGATATTGGGCCGGAGACGGTGAAGATGTTTGCCGCGGAGATTGCGGACGCTGCAACGGTGGTCTGGAACGGGCCGATGGGCGTGGCGGAACTGGCTCCGTTTGCGAAGGGCACGAACGCGATTGCGAAGGCGCTGGCGAAGAATGAGGACGCGATCACGATTGTGGGCGGAGGAGATTCGGTGGCAGCGCTGCATAATTCGGGAGTCGCGGACAAGATCACGCACATCTCTACGGGTGGCGGCGCTAGCCTGGAGTTTCTTGAGGGTAAGGTGCTGCCAGGGGTTGCGGCTCTGACGGAGAAGTAGTGTGCGATAGGCGGGCAGAACTCTTGCCAGATGCTGCGGTGCGCCCGTAGTCTCCACTAACGTAACGCAGGAGAATGAATGCGGAAGCCCATCATTGCTGGTAACTGGAAGATGTACAAGACGCCGAAGGAGTCGCTGGCGTTTCTGGATGCGCTATTTCCGCTGGTGGAGGGTCATGAGCGGGATGAGATTCTGGTGTTCCCTACGATGAGCTCGCTGGGGTATGTGCTGGAGGCGACGTTCGGCACGAATGTGAAGGCCGGGGCGCAGAATATGCACTGGCTGAACGAGGGGCCGTATACGGGGCAGACGTCGCCGACGATGCTGGTGTCGATTGGGTGCAGGCATGTGCTGCTGGGGCACTCGGAGCAGAGGCTGTATTTCAACGAGACGTATGAGCGCGTGAACCTGAAGTTGAAGGCGGCGATCAACCACGGGATTACTCCGATTGTGTGCGTGGGCGAGTTGCTGGCGGAGCGCGAAGACATGCGGACGGAGGAGACGCTGCGGAACCAGGTGCGGGCGGCGTTGCGGAATATTTCCGCGAGTGAGGCCCGGCGACTAGTGATTGCGTATGAGCCGATCTGGGCGATTGGGACGGGGTCGACGGCGAGCCCGGAGGTGGCTGCGGAGGCGCATGCGATCATCCGGAACGAGCTGAGCCATTGCTGCGGGGAACAGACGGCGGCGAATACGCGGATTCTGTATGGGGGGTCGGTGAAGCCGGAGAATATCGGGGCGCTGATGGCGCAGGATGATATCGATGGGGCGCTGGTGGGTGGGGCTAGCCTGGTGCCAACTACGTTTGCGGAGATCGTGCACTACTCGTAGGGGGATGGCTCGGGGTCTGAAGCCCCGAATTCTCCTGGTGGGGCTGTGCCGGGACTGAAGTCCCGGCCTATCTCAGAAGCAAGAGCAAAGGCGGAAGCGGTTAGTGGACCAGGCCGGCCTGGTCCATGGGCCAGTAGACGAAGGCGGCCTTGCCGTAGATGAGGGGGCGGGGGACGGGGCCGAAGTCGCGGCTGTCACTGGAGATGCTGCGGTGGTCTCCCATGACGAAGTACTCGCTTGGAGGGATGATCATCTCGGGCTGGGAGCGGTCGTCCTGGAACTGGGGGGGGACGTAGGGTTCGGAGAGGGCGACGCCGTTGACCCAGACGGTTCCGTGGTCAATGCGGAGGTGGTCGCCGGGGAGAGCGATGACTCGCTTGATGTAGCTTTTGGAGTGGTCCTGCGGGTAGAGGAAGACGACGACGTCGTCGCGGTGGATGTCCTCGAAACGGTAGGCGAACTTGTTGATGAAGAGGCGGTCCTGATCCTCGAGCATGGGGAGCATGCTGGTGCCTTCCACTCGAACGGGCTGGTAGAGGAAGAGGATGATGAACATGGAGATCGCGATCGAGATGAGGAGGTCGCGGGACCAAGAGCGCCAGCCGGAGGGCTCGGGGGCGGCGGGGGCCAGGGGCGCGGCGAGAGGGGCCGGCTCGGGGTTCGGCGCGGGGGCTTGCTGGAGTTTGTCTTCGTGCTGCGTGTCTTGCACCGGCAAAAGCCTCCCATGCGCCCGTCCACGGAGGGGCACAGTCACTTAATAGATTAGACGAACAATGTGAATCGTTGGCTACGTTCAGGGAGTTGGGAGCGTGGGTTTGGGCGAATTCTCGTCGAGGCCGAGGCCGGGGACGAGGCTTTTGCCGTTGATTCCGGTGGGCGACCAAGCGGTGACAATCTCTTTGGCGAGGTGGGCGATGGTGAGTTCGGCTTCGTTGTCGACGGTCCAGCCGTGGTCGCGGTTGTCGTAGGTGAAGATTGAGAGGACCATGGGGCCGGTGTTGCCCATGACGATGGCGACGTCGTTGCGGACGTCGTCGAGGGAGCCGGTTTTGCTGGCGATGGCGGTGCCGGTTTCGCTGGTGTCGACGGTTTCGAGGAAACGCGGGATGGTCTCGCGGTAGAACTGATTTTTGAGCATGTTGAGGGCGACGGTGCAGACGGCGAGGTCGGCAGCGTCGGCTGGGACGAAGCTGGCAGTGCCGGGAGATTGCGCAGTTCCCTGCTGGTGGAGCTGGCATTCGCCGATATAGGTCATGAGGGTGGCCATCTCGCGGGGAGTGGTTTTGCCGAGGCCGAACTTTGGCTGGTCGGCGGGCATGGGGGCGGTGGCGGGCTTCATGACCTTCTTGTAGAGGTGGGTGTTTTCGAGACCGAGAGATTGGAGGCGGGCGTTGACGGGGTCGATGCCGAAGCGGTCGATGGCGAGGTTGGTGGCGGTGTTGTCGCTGACGATGACCATGAGGGTGAGGACATCTTTGAGGGTGAGGGTGATGGGGGTGTCGAGAAAGGTGAGGAGGCCGGAGCCGTTGACGGCCTCTCCGGGATGGAGGGTGATGGGCTCGTCCCAGCGGGCCTTGCCGGCGCGGACGTCGACCATGGCTTGGTAGAGGATGGCGAGCTTGATGACGGAGGCGGTCTGGACGGGGAGGTCGGCGTCGATACCGACGGAGTTATGGGTATTGAGTTGGATGGTGTAGAGGGCGGTGTGGCCGAGGCCGGCGGAGGAGCGGGCATCGACCAGGTGCTGGAGGGTGGAACTGAGGGAGGCGGGTGCGGGGGTCTGGGCGGCTGCGGAGAGGGTTGGGCTCAGGGTCGGGTAAAGGGTGAGGAGCGTGGCGGCAGCGAGCAGGCTTATCCTCCGGATGGATGCGGGAGGACGTGGCGTGGGGGCGGCTGTAATCTTCATTGAGTGATCCCTCGACCAAGATGATACGCGGGGCGGCGGCATTGACCTGTGTGAGCTTATGGGATGAACGATGAAGCGGGGGCTCCTACTAAGATTCCCTCATTGCGACACCGCACCGAAGAATGCAGTAGTATCAAGTTAACGGCCTATTTTCCATGTCAACCTTGACTATGTCCTCATCACCGATCGAACAGCCCGTCATACGGACTGAACCCGACCTACAGAGCCTCCCTACCGAGAGGCCAAACGAAGCTTCCGAAGGGCTGGACACGAAGTCGGCCATCGAGATTGCGCGCATCATTAATCACGAAGACGCGAAGGTAGCGGCGGCGGTGAAGAAGGCCCTGCCGGAGATCGCGCTGGTGATCGATACGGTGGCGCGGTCGCTGCGGGATGGCGGCCGGCTGATCTATGTCGGGGCAGGATCGTCGGGACGGATTTCGGCGCTGGATGCTTCGGAGTGTCCACCGACGTTTTCCACGGCTCCGCAGCAGGTTCAGTACATTATGGCGGGCGGGCCAAAGGCCTTGGCCAGCGCGTCGGATGTGAATGAAGATTCGCCGGAGATTGGGCAGCGGGATATTGCTCGCCGCCGGCCGACTCGCAAGGATATTGTGATTGGGGTTTCGGCTTCCGGACGTACGCCGTATGTAGTGGGCGCGACCGAGTATGCGCGCGCTCGTGGAGCGAAGACCGCGGCGATTACCTGCAATCCGAACTCGGATCTGTCGCAGGTGGCGGACGTGACGATCTGCGCGGAGGTGGGGCCGGAGATTCTGTCGGGTTCGACACGGATGAAGTCGTCGACGGCGCAGAAGATGATTTTGAACATGATTACCACGGGGGCGATGACGCGGCTGGGCTACGTCTACGACAACCTGATGGTGAACGTGCACATGAAGAATGCCAAGCTGGTGGAGCGCGGGATTCGGGTGCTGATGAGCGTGTGCAAGATCGACCGCGAGACGGCGATCCGGACGATCAAGTCGGCGGGTAAGTCAATTCCGATTGCGGTGGTTATGCTGAAGGCGAATGTGGATAAGATGGAGGCCGTGCGACGGTTGCAGCAGTCGGATGGGAATGTTCGGTTGGCCATCGATGACTCGCGGCTGGAGCTATAGGTTCGAGCGTTCCTTTAGACGATTCACCTACGCACCCACCTCATTACCCCCTTTCCTCACCCGCCTTCCGTAAACTGGAGGGATGGATAAGTTTGTTGTTCGCGGGGGCAATCCCCTGCTGGGAACGATTCGGGTTTCGGGGGCGAAGAACTCTGCGCTGCCGTGTATGGCGGCGGCGATTCTTACAGAGGATGAGGTGATCCTCGAGAACATTCCTCAGGTGCGGGACATTGAGACGGAGCGGAAGCTGCTGGAGTCGATGGGCGCGGAGGTGGAGTTGGGGTATGGGCGGGCGCAGCATCGGACGTCGATCAAGTGCGCGGTGCTGAGTGATCCGGTGGCGAAGTACGAGATTGTGAAGACCATGCGGGCGAGCTCGCTGGTGCTGGGACCGCTGATCGCGCGGACGGGGATGGCGCGGGTCGCGATGCCGGGAGGCTGCGCGATTGGGGGGCGGCCGATCGATCTGCACATCAAGGGCCTGGAGGCGATGGGAGCGACGATTACCCAGGAGCATGGGTACCTGGAGGCTCGGACGAACCGGCTGAAGGGCGCGCATATTGTCTTCGACAAAATTACGGTGACGGGCACCGAAGACCTGCTGATGGCGGCGGCGCTGGCGGAGGGCGAGTCGCTGTTCGAGAACTGTGCGCGGGAGCCGGAGGTGATCGATCTGGCGGCGCTGTTGAATGCGATGGGAGCGCAGATTGAGGGTGCGGGATCGTCGACGATACGGATCAAGGGCGTCGCTAAGCTGCATGGTGCGAGGCATCGGATCAATCCGGATCGCATTGAGGCGGGAACGTTTTTGATTGCAGGAGCGATCACGGGCGGCGACCTGAATGTGGATGGTTGCAATCCGGAGCATTTAGGGTCGCTGCTATCCAAGCTGGAGCAGTGCGGGGTGAAGCTGGAGGTTGGGAAGGAGAATGTGCGGGTGCACTCGGGCAGCAAGCTGGTGGGCGTGGACATTACGACGGAGGAGTATCCGGGCTTCCCTACCGACATGCAGGCTCAGTTTATGGCGCTGCTGACGCAGGCTGAGGGAACGTCGATTGTGACGGAGAATATCTTCGAGAACCGCTTTATGCATGTGGGCGAGCTGAACCGAATGGGAGCGAATATCACGGTGCAGGGGCGGTCGGCTACTGTGCGCGGAGGGACGAAGCTGCAGTCGGCCGCGGTGATGTGCTCGGACCTGCGGGCGAGCGCGGCGCTGGTGCTGGGGGCGTTGGTGGCGGATGGCGAGAGCATCCTGGACCGGGTGTATCACATGGATCGCGGCTACGAGCGGCTGGAAGAGAAGCTGCGCGGTGTGGGTGCGCAGATCCGCCGCATGGGTGAGGTGTTTGGGAAGAAGTAGAGGTCTGCGATGAACGGACTTCATCGCAGACGCTGAGCGTCAGGCTGCGTGTTCGATCTGATTTGGGGAGCGGAGTTGAAGGAGCTCGTCGAAGAGGGTGCGGTACTGAATCATGGCGGCGCGGAGGTCTTCGGTGGTGGCCTCGTCGCTGTTGAGGCGGACGGCGACGGCGTGGGCGGAGCGGTAGGAGTCGACGACGCGGGGATGGTGGACGGAGATGTCGGCGGCCCGCTGATCGAAGTCGGCTACGGGATAGCCGCGAGCGTTCATGAGGGAGGAGACGAGCTCATCGGCTTCGAGGACGGCTCCCTTAGGGTGGTCGACGAAACGGGATTGAATGGACTGCCAATCGGCTTCGGAGCGTTCGCGTTCGGCGGGGGTGAGGTCGCGAAGGTGGAGGTGTTCGACACGCGACTCGCGGGCCTGGAGATGGGCTTGGGCGCGGCTTTCGGAACCCTGCTCGAGGACGGCACGGTCGTACTCGGAGCCGAAGCGCTCGCGCAGTTGTGCGGCGGTGTTGCGACGATGGTTCTGGTAGATCGCAACGGTGATGATGAGGATGAGAGCGATCGCAATTAAGGCGATCACCAGGTTTGTGTTGGATAGATTGAGATGCATTTCAGCTCCTGCGGCCATAGGATGCGGTTGGCGGTTCTGCCGATATCCGCGCAGGTGCCGATATTTCGTGATGGGGCGGGCGGAGATTGGGATCGAGGGAGTGGGTGCTATGCGAGCGGCAGTAGATGAGAGGCAATAGGCGAGCACCTATAATCGAGGGAATGCGGTCAACGACGAAGTCTATCGCCCTGTATCTCGCTCTGGTGGCGGTCTTCGCCTTCTGCACGGTTGCCTCTGCGCAAGCGCCTTCGGAGCCAGGGGGGAGAGTGGTGCTGGTGCTGCCGTTCGATAACCACTCGGGCAATGCTTCGTTGAACTGGATTGGGGATTCGTTTCCGGACACGCTGAACAAGCGGTTGAACTCGGCAGGGTTTCTGACGATCTCGCACGACGACCGGACGTTTGCGTATGAGCACATGGGGCTTCCAGCGGACTTCAAGCCGACGCGCGCGACGACGATCCGGATGGCACAGGTGCTGGATGCGAACTATGTAATTCTGGGCAGCTACAGCGTGCAGGCCGAGGCTGGAGTTGGGGGTGCGAATCGCATCACGATTCAGGCGAAGGTGCTGTCGATTGATTCGCTGCGACTGTCGCCTGCGATAGAGGACTCGGCTGAGCTGGCGCGGCTGTTTGATGCGGAGAATGCGGTGGCGTGGAAGGTGGCTGGGGTTCTGGACCCACACTTTTCAGCGTCGGAGCAGACGTTTCTGGCAGCGCAGGGAGCGGTGTCTCTGCCGGCGTTTGAGGACTATATTCGCGGGACGAATGCGGGGAGCGATACGGAGAAGCTGAAGCGGCTGGAGGGTGCGGTGGCGCTGGCTCCGGCCTATGCGGATGCGCTGCTGGCGCTGGGCAAGGAACAGTATGCCGAGCGGAAATTCGATGCAGCTGCGTCGACGCTGGCGAAGGTTCCGAGGACGGACCGGCTGGCGCTGGAGGCAAACTTTTACCTGGGGCTGGCGCGATTTAATACGGCGGATTATTCGGGAGCACAGAAGGCGTTCGAATTTGTGGCCGGACGACTTCCTCTGCCGGAGGTGGTGAACAACGAGGCGGTTGCGGTGAGCCGGCAGGGCAAGGACGCGGTGGCGGAGTTTCAGCGCGCGTCGGCGGCTGACCCTTCTGATGAGGACTATCACTACAATCTAGCGGTGGCGCTGTTTCGTCGGGGAGACACGGCGGGAGCGACGCTGGAGGTGACTGCGGCGCTGAAGCTGAAGCCAGCGGATAACGAAGCGGTTGAGTTGCTATCGCAGCTGAAGGCGGCGCCGGCGGGAGAGCGGCTGAATGCGAGTGCGGATAGCGGGTTCAGTCCGCTGGAGCGGATTCGGAGGAGCTACTCGGAGACGGGATTCAGGCAGGCGGCGTTCCAGATGGACCAACTGCGAGCTGCCCGGATGGCGACGCTGCCGGCGGCGCAGCGGGCGGTGGAGTATACGCAACTGGGGCATCAGTATCTGACGGAGGGACTGCTTCCCGAGGCGGAGACGCAGTTCCAGTTTGCGCTGGCGGCGAGCCCGAACTCGGCGGAGGCTCATGCGGGGATGGCTCAACTGCGGGAGGCTAGCGGAGATCCGGCGAAGGCTCGAGATGAGGCGAAGACGTCGCTGATTATGAAGCCGAATGCGACGGCGCTGCTGGTGCTGGCGCGGCTGGATCTGGCGGATAAACAGTTTGGGGCGAGCGCGGATGACGTGTCGCGGGTGCTGAAGATGGAGCCTGCGAATGCGGAGGCGATTGCTCTGCGGATGGTGCTGCAGGAGCATGGGCAGAGTGTTCCTTAGGCTGCTGCGGGTTGCTTGAGCTGCGGTGGGGACGGAATGTCGAGCGAGGGAGAGTGGGCGTGGAGAGACAGACCGGGAATGCAGGAGGGTCGCCATGTTGACGCTGCGGGCGATGGCCCAACTTTCGCCGGACGCTGCGATCCTGGTGATCACGGTGGGCGTGGTGCTGATCTATGTGGAGCTGAACCGACCGGGATGGATTGTGAGCGGAGCGGTGGGGCTGCTGGCGGTGCTGTTCGGGGTGGCGTCGCTACTGCGGATGGAGTTGAATGCGGGGGCGGCAGTGCTGGTGGGGAGTGCGGTGGCGGTGCTGGCGGTTGGTCTGCGGCGACGCACGACGGCGATGGTGGGGGTGGCGGCGACGGTGGCGTTGGTGTTGGGGCTAGGGCTGCTGGTGGCGGGACCGGGAGCGGAGCGGGTCGATCCGCTGGCTGCGGTGGCGGGAGGAGCGGTGATCGGGGCGGGAACCTCGATTCTTACTCGCATCGCACGACGCGCCCGCACCAACAAAGGGTTAGACTAAAGGTGAGCGCATTTTCGCGCCCGGAGCCTTCACGACTTGATCCGCAAAGCCTTTTCTCTTCTCGCCGCAGTAGTTCTTGCAAGCACGTTCGGTAGCGCATCTGCCCAGACCGCAGCACCCCCTACTCCGCTGGGAAAACAGCTTCACAAGCTGGATCTCTCGCTTGCGGGCGTGGGTCTGTTCAACTCCAAAGCTACGGGAAACGTAGTTGATTATCTTTTGGCCACCAACCAGGGCCAGAGCATCACAGAGTTCGGATCGAACACGACTGGCCTGCTGATGACGATCCACTATCCGATCAAGCCGTATATCGGGTTTGAGTTCAACTATGGATACGGGCGGTATACCGAGAACTTTGAGGGTCCTGGCATCCAAAATTTTGTGCCGGTAAATTCTCCGGTGTTTCAGGTGCAGACGAAGGTGACCGAGTACACGCTGGGGTACCTAGTGAATCCTCCTCACCCGATCCTGGGGATGCATCCGTATGCCTCGGTGGGAGTGGGGACGCAGGCCTTCAAGCCTACGGCGTTTGGTGGACAGGAAGAGCCGGAGAAGGCTCGGATGACCTACTATTATGGGCTGGGTCTGCAGAAGGACTATGGCGCTCACTTCGGCGTTCAGCTTGGCTACCGGCAACTGTTCTTCCTGGCTCCGGACTTTGGCCAAAACTATCTGACGATTCTGAAGTACGTGACGACGTACGAACCGAGGATCGGCTTTTTCCTCCGCTACTAGATGGTTGAACCTGCTACGCGATTGAACCCTACAGGATCGAGCCTGTTGCCATGAACTCTCTGCTTGATGATGAGAATGAAGATCAGGACCGCACGGAACGCGAGCTGACTTTAAATACTGGGACCATCCTGGGTATCTTCTTCGGGCTGATCCTGCTGTGCGGGTTCTTCTTTGGATTTGGGTACAAGATGGGGAGCCATAAGCCGATGGAGCCCGTGCAGGCGGCGACCGCGGAGAACTCTGCTGCGCCGGCCACCGACTTTGACAGCTTCAAGCCGGCGGCGGGTTCGCCTGCTGGCGGAAGCTTTGCGACGGCGCGGGCAGCGGCGGCAGAGGCGGCGACGGAATCTGCGAGTGGTTCGATCAAAGGGGGGAAACCAAGTGCCGCAGCTCACGATGATGCGGCGGCGGCTCGGAGTGCTGCAGCGGCAGAGGCTCCTGTAGCGGCTGCACCTGCTGCGGTTACGGGCGCGGGATTTGTTGTGCAGGTCGCTGCGGTGTCGCACCAGGAAGATGCGGAGTTGCTGGTGAACGCGCTGCGGACGAAGGGCTATCCGGTGAGCGCGCACACGGAGCCGCAGGACAAGTTTTTCCACATCCAGGTGGGGCCGTATGCGAGCCGCCAGGACGCGGAGACGGCGAAACAGAAGCTGGTGGCTGATGGATATCAGCCGATTGTGAAGTAGGGCGGACGCGGAGTAGGGCGGACTCAGGATTCGGCGAGCGCTGACTGCATTTCCAGACGAACGGCTTCCATCAACTCTTCCCTCGACGCGTAGTTTGCGGGACGAAGTGCGGGCAGAAAGCGGACGACGGCTTCGCCGGGAAAGAGCTTGAGACTTCCCTTTCGCATCATCTGCGCGGTTCCGGTGATGACCATGGGAACCATGGGGGCTCCGGTCTCAGCAGCGAGGAAGAAGGCTCCCTTTTTGAAGGGCAGAAGGTTGCCGTCGGGGGATCGGGTTCCTTCGGGGAAGATGAAGATGTGGAGGCCGCTGCGGAGGGCGTCGGCGGCGATGGCAACGCTCTTCTCTGCTTCTTCGCGGGAGTGGCCGCGGGAGACGGGAACGTATTTTCCCATGCGCATGGCGATGCCGAGGAGAGGAATCTTCATCAGGGACTTCTTGAGGAAGACGCTGCTCATGCCGGGAAGCGACGGCAGGAGGATGGGTGGGTCGAGATTCGAGACGTGGTTGCTGAGGAAGATGCAGGACTCTCCGGGCGGAATATTCTCGCGGCCTTCGATGCGGACGCGGATTCCTCCGGCGCGGATGCCGAGGCGAAGGACGGACATTCCCCAACCGTACATGGTGCTGAAGTTGCCGCGGAGGGCTGACCAGGGGATTCCGATCAGCGCGGCGGGGACACCCAGCACGACGAAGACGAAGAGCATTGTCAAAGCAGAAAACATAGGGACCAGACTACCGGGCGACGGTGAATTGCTGGCAGCAGCTAATGGTTAGCTACGGCGGATTGTTGGCTACGGAAGCTCTGAACAAGTCTCCAGCATTCCCTCAGCGGTTAAAGCCGCGTCGAACTGGCTGAACTTACAGCGGGACTAAAGTTTCGACCCTTCAAAACGAAGACTTATGCAGAGATTTCCCTAAGGCTAACCGAGGAGGCTGTTGGCTAGCTTTACGTAAAGGTCAACACACTCGAGGAGTTCGGTTTTGCGAATTTTTTCGTCGGGGGTGTGGGCGACAAGGATACTGCCGGGACCGAGGAGGAAGGGCTCTCCCCAGTTGGTGAGGGAGGGGATGTCGGTGGTGAACTTGGCGATCATGGTGTCGAAGCCGGGGACGGCACGCATGTGGAGATAGGGGAGCTTGAGGGTGAAGTTGACCTCGCAGCGGCCGTCGGCGGCGCGGACGATGGAGTCCATGATGTCTTCGGCGGGGCCGACGAGGCGAATGAGGAGCTGGGCTTCCGCCTTGTCAGCGATGACGTTGGGAGCGACGCCACCGCGGATGGTGCCGATGTTGAGGGTGCAGTCGCCGATGCCTTCGACGACGGGAAGGGGGAGGGCCTGGATGTCGTGGAGAGCGGCGAGGAGCTTGTCGATGGCCGAGTCTCCGAGTTCGGGATAGGCGGAGTGGGCCATCTTGCCGTGAGCCTTGAGCTCGACTCGCAGGCAGCCCTTGGAGGCGAGGGCAAGACGATTGTCGGTGGGTTCGCCGTTGATGATGAAGCGCGAGCCCTTGGGGGTCTGGTTGGCGATGAGGGCTCCGGCGGAGTCTCGCTCTTCGCCGACGACGTAGAGCAGAGCTACTCGCTTGTCGGCGGCGTGGAGTTTTTCAGCGGCGGCGATCTGGGTGGCGATGATGCCCTTGGCGTCGCAGGTGCCACGGCCGTAGAGGAAGTCGGCGTCCTCGCGGCAGGGGCCGAGGAAGGGCGGGACGGTGTCCATGTGGGAGGAGAAGACGATGTCCGGGGTGACGCCGGGGAGCGATGCGTAGACGTTGAAGCGGGGGCCGGTTCCGGCGCTGGGATTCTTGGCGGGATCGGGCTGGGGGACGGGCTGGCGCTCGATGACGTAGCCCTGAGCGGCGAGATAGGTGGCGAGAAATTCGCCCGCTGGGGCTTCGTGGTAGGTAGTCGATTCGACGTCGACGAGCTGCTTGGTGAGTTGGATGGGATCGATCGGCATTGTTGTCAGGATACTCGACGCTGCGGATGAAACTCGAACGGTAGACTTGAAGGATGAGTGAAATGAACTTTAAATCGCACGTGAAGGCGGTGGAAGACCTGCGAGGGCCGGCCGGAAGGCTGGAGGCCCTGCTGAATACGGGGCGCGAGGATGCGCTGTATTCAGTGGTGATTGCGCATCCTCATCCTCCGAGTGGAGGGACGATGCATACGCGGGTGGTGTACCACGCGGCCAAGGCGTTTTCGAGCTTTGGGCTGCCGGTGCTGCGGTTCAACTTTCGCGGCGTGGGGTTGAGCGAAGGGCAGTATGACCGGGGCTACGGTGAGGTGGACGATGTTCGCGCTGCGGTGGACTGGCTGGTCGCGACGTATGGTTTACCGGTGATCTTTGCGGGATTTTCGTTTGGGTCGAACGTGGGGCTGCGGGCTTGCTGTGGGGATGCGAGAGTGGCCGGGCTGGTGGGGCTGGGGCTTCCGGTACGAGCTGCGGGACGAGATTACAGCTATGGATTTCTGCCGGGATGTGGGAGCGTTCCGAAGCTGTTTGTGAGCGGCGACCAGGACGAGTTTGGCCCTCGCGAAGTGCTGGAGTCGGTGCTGGTGGCTGCGGCTGAGCCGAAGAAGATTGTGTGGGTGAAGGGTGCGGACCACTTCTTTTCGGGGACGGATCAGTCTCCGGGTTCCAAGCTAGGGGTGATGAGCCTGGCGATACGGGAGTGGGTGGCAAACGAGTTCGGGCTGTAGCGCAGGGACGCGGGGGAGGCGTCTTCCTGGAGCCAGAGGTGAACGAACTCAGCGATGAGCCTGGGGGATTCTTCGGCGGGGCGGTGGCCGATTCCGGGGAGCGTGATGAGCTCGGAGTGACGCAGGCGGGTACGCAGTTTGGCGGCGGAGTGGAGCGGAACGGCGCGGTCGCAGTCTCCCCAGAGGATGAGGCTGGGCGTGCGGAGGGGACGACGGAGGGCGCGGCGGAGGCCGGACATGTCCTTGTGCCAGGTGCGGAGCAGGCGAAGGAGATGGTAGACGGTTCCGGGAGTGCGGAGGTTGTCGCGATAGGGCTTGAGGCGGGCCGGGGTGTCGCCGCCCTGGGGACCGGCCATGCGACGGAGCCCGACCATCTGAAGCCACTCGGGGAACCAGGGGAGAGCGTAGGCGAAGATTCGTCCGGGAGGGGAGAGATAGAAGCGGATGAGAAGATTGCCTTCGTCAAAGTAGGGGTGCGCGGGCGAGAGCAGGATGAGAGAACGAAGGCCGTCGCGGCGATGGGCTGCGAGGCTCATGGCGACGGCCCCTCCATGAGAGTGACCGAGGACGATCGGCTGCTGCAGATTTGCGGCGGCTAGAAACCGGTCGACGAGTTTGGCGGTGGTGTAGAGGCTGGCGTCGAGGGTGTCGCGGCGCTCGGATTGGCCGGCGCCGGGGAGATCGAGCGCGATGACATGCAGGTCAGGACGAAGCTCCTGCATGAGCGGAACGAAGGTATCCGCACAGCCCATGAGGCCGTGGAGAAGGATGAGGGACGGCTGATGCTTCGCCGCCCTTCCCTGTTCAAGGTACGAGAGACGGAGGCCGTCGATGAAGAGCTCGCGGCGTTCGATCATTGCAGGATGATCTTCTTTTCTAGACTGTGGCAGGCTCGAGTGAATCGACCTTGGAGACGGCGGATTGATTGCTGGAGCCGAGTCCGGACGAGGAGATCGTACTTCCGTCGTCGCCCACGTTAAGAATACGTGAAATCAGCTCGATGGCAATGTCGACGTGCTTGCGTTCCAGAAGGAACGATGGCAGGAAGCGAAGGACGTTTCCCTGTACGACGTTGAGCATCAGGCCCTGTTCGAGTGCGGCTTCGGCGATAGGACGAGCGGGCTGGGTGATCTCGAGACCGAGCAGCAGGCCTCGACCTCTTGCCTCGACCGTGATGGGGGTGGCGAGGGCGAGCTGGCGAAGCTGCTGGAGCAGATAGTTGCCGGTGTCGGTGACCTGAGCGAGCAGGCCTTCGTCTTCGACGATCTGGAGGTATTCGAGGCCGAGGCGGCAGGCCAGGGGGCTTCCGCCGAGGGTGCTGCCGTGCTTGGCCATGCCAAAGGCGTTGAAGAGCTTCTCGTTGACGACCAGAGCGCTGAGGGGGATTCCACCGCCGAGGGGCTTGCCGAGGATCAAGGCGTCGGGTTGAACTCCGGAGCGAGTGTAGGCGAACCAGTCGCCGGAGCGGCCGAGACCGCACTGGATCTCGTCGAAGATGAGGAGAGCGTGGTGCTGGTCAGCGAGGCGGCGCGCCTCGACGAGGAAGGCGTCGTCAATGATGTGGACTCCGCCTTCGCCTAGGATGGGTTCGATGAGAATCGCAGCGGTGGCGTCGGTGACAGCGGTGCGAAGCTGCTCGAGGTTGTCGCGGTCGACGAAGCTGACGTGAGGAAGGCCGGGGCCGAAGTCGAGACGGTATTTGTCCTGCCCGGTGACCGAGAGCGAGCCATAGGTGCGGCCGTGGTAGGAGTTCCGCAGAGCGACGATGCCGTGCTTGGCGTGCGAGAAGTTCTGGCGGGCGTGGGTGCGGGCAAGCTTGAGCGCGCCCTCCACGGCCTCGGAGCCACCGGTGGAGTAGAAGACTCCCTTGAGCCCGGAGAGAGCGCAAAGACGCTCGGCAAGCTCGCCGGGATAGCGGCTGGCGTAGAGCGGAGAGAGATGGACGAGCTTGCTGGCCTGGTCTGCCATGGCTGCGACCATGCGCGGGTGAGCGTGGCCGAGGGCGTTGACGCCCAGACCTGCCATGAGGTCGAGATAGCGGTTGCCGGAGGAGTCGAATAGATAGAC
>JAJYCQ010000006.1 GCA_021778315.1 Acidobacteriota bacterium
TCGAGGCGGCGCTCGACTACGGGGTGGCGGGCGGCGATGAATTCGAGGAGGCCGGAGTCGTCCACTTGAGGGCGAACGTAGCCTCGTATGGCGGCGAGGTGGGCGAAGTTGCCGAGCAGATCGATCTCGGCGATGTGGCGGGAGGACTCGCGGATGCGGGCGGCGTTGGTGAGGAGCTGGCGGCGGAGTTCGGCGAAGATGCGGCGCTCGATTTCCGAGGAGCGCTCTTGCGCGGTGAGGATTTTTACTTCGAGCTCTTTGAGCTCGGGGGTGGTGAAGCGCTCGGCGTTGACGAGGGTTTGCTTGCGTTCGTAGTCGGCGGGGACGGATTTTGCGTTGGCCTTGGTGACCTCGAGGTAGTAGCCGAAGACGGAGTTGAAGCGGACTTTGAGGGAGGAGATTCCGGTGCGCTCGCGCTCGCGTTCTTCGATGGCGGCGATGCGCTGGCGGCCGCTGGAGGATAGGCCGCGGAGTTCGTCGAGCTCGGGGTCTACGGCTTCGCGGATGGCTCCTCCGTCGCTGAGGGCTACGGGGGGTTCGTCGACGAGGGTGCTGGCGATCAGTTCGTGGAGATCGTCGAGGGTGTCGAAGGAGGAGGATAGCTGGGACCAGCGGCTGTTGGTTGTTGGTTGTTGGTTGTCGGTTGTTGGTTGTTGGGTTGCCAAGGCGGTGGTGGCGGAGCGGAGGTTGGGGAGGCGGGCGATGGTGGAGCCGAGGGCTACTACTTCGCGGGGGCCAGCAGTCTCCATCGCGATTCGGCCGAGGAGGCGTTCGAGGTCGAGGACGCCTTCCATGGAGCGGCGGAGAGCTTCGCGGCGGCGGAGGTCGGAGGCGGCTTCGGCTACGGCGTCAAGGCGCGCGTTGATGGCGGGGAGGGACTGCATGGGGCGGAGAAGCTGGGCGCGGAGGAGGCGCTTGCCCATGGGGGTGCAGCAGGAGTCGAGGGTCCAGAAGAGGGTGGTCTGTGGGCCTTCGGTGGAGAAGAGGGGGTCGACGAGCTCGAGGTTGCGGACGCTGACGGCGTCGAGTTCGAGGCAGTCGCGGCGCTCGTAGTAGCGGAGGGTGTCGAGGTGGGCTAATGCACCTTGTTTGGTGGCGCGGAGGTAGTGGACGATGGCTCCGGCGGCGATGGCGGCGGCGGCGTGATGGGCGAGGCCCATGCCGTCGAGTGAGTGGACGCGGAGTTGCTGGCGGAGGAGAGGGAGGGCGTAGTCCTCGGTGAAGGCCCAGTCTTCGACTTCGGTGCGGGCACCGGCGATGTCGAGTTGGGCGGGCTCTTCTTTTGATTCGGTTGTGGTGTCGCGGAGGACGCCCTGACGGACGCTTTGGGAGGTGGCACCGAAGCCTGTGCCGCGGGAAAAAATAATTTCGGAGGGGCGCATGCGGGCCAGCTCGTCGAGGGCGAGGGGCCAGGCGGAGGTGGAGGAGAATTCGGTGGCGCGGAACTCTCCGGTGGAGAGATCGATGGCGGCTACGCCGACGACGGCGGTGGTGCCGGAGCCGACGGCGGTGATGCTGGCGAGCCACTGGCTTTCGCTGGCGTCGAGTGCGGCGTCGACGGCGGTGCCGGGTGTGAGGACGCGGGTGACCTCGCGACGGACGATGGTCTTGGTGGCTTTGGGGTCTTCCATCTGCTCGCAGAGGGCGACGCGGAAGCCCTTGCGGAGGAGGCGCTGGAGGTAGGGGCCTGCGGAGTGGAAGGGGACTCCGCACATGGGGACGGATTTGGATTTGTCGCGCGAGGTGAGGGTGAGCTGGAGTTCGCGGGCGGCGATGACGGCGTCGTCGTAGAAGAGCTCGTAGAAGTCGCCGAGGCGGAAGAAGACGAGGGCGTCGGGGTGGGCGTCCTTGGCGGCGCGGTACTGCCGCATGACCGGGGTGAGAGTGTTGTCGGTCCCAAGCGAGGATGTTTCAGTTGCCATTGCGATCCAATCGATTCTGAAGGCTCAGGATACCGCAGGCGATTGGGATGCCGCAGGCGCTTGGACAAAACATCGGCGACCTCTACACTGACGGAGTGATTGAGATTCCTATGTCGGAGACACAGTTTGCAGCGGCGAGTGAGCGGCTGCGTGGAAATGGTATCGAGTTGAGCGGGCGCGAGGGGACGCTGAGCAAGGACGGAGTGACGGCGAAGTACGTGTATGGGGAAGGGCGGCTGGCGATTGAGATTGTGGATCGGCCGTTTTTGCTGCCGCTTTCGCTGATTGAAGGAAAGCTGCGGGCGTACCTGGAGCAGTCGGTGGCGTATGACGCGAGCAAGTCGGCGCTGTGATGGGTGTGTGAGGGGAATCACAATGGAGCTGGCTAGAGTCGCTATACTGGATATTCGTGGCTAAGTTGAGCGCGAAATAGAACTTATGTCCCTGCTCTGGCTCCGACTCGCGGTGATTCTCTACGGTATAGCCGCACTTGCGGTGCTGCCCGCGGCGCTGTACAACCGCCCTCGCTGGCGGCACATTGCGCTGCCTTCGGCGCTGGGTGGAGCATTTTTCCACTTCGTATCGATTAGTGAGACGCTATATGCGGCGCACCGGGCGCTGCCGGTGGATACGCATGAGACGCTGTCGATGCTGGGGTTGCTTCTGGCGGTGGCGTTTTTGATTTTGGCGGCGCGGTATCGCACGGTGTCGTTTGGGATATTTATTTTGCCGCTGGTGGTGCTGCTGGCGATTGTTCCGGCGTTTCGTCCTGGGCACGAGACGATTGTGTATCCGCTGATCCGGACGGGCTGGCTGATGCTGCATATTGCGCTGCTGCTGGCGGCGTATGCGGCGTTGTTTCTGTCGCTGATTGCTAGCCTGCTGTATTTGATCCAGGAACGGCGGCTGAAGCAGAAGCGGGCGGAGTCGAAGCGTGGGTGGCTGCCGCCGCTGGAGACGCTGGATCAGATTGGGCTGAACTCGCTGCGGTTTGGGCTGCCCTGCATGACAGCGGGACTGCTGATCGGGTCGGTGCTGGCGCTGCAGACGATTGGGCCTGCGTTCTTTGCGGATCCGAAGGTGCTGCTGTCGTTTGCGATGTGGATTGCTTACATTTTGATGATCTACATACGCAGCAATAGCGGGCTGCGGGGACGGCGGGCGGTGTATCTTTCAAGCTTCGTGTTCCTGGTGGTGCTGGCGGTGTGGGCTGCGAATTCTTTGTCTGTAGTGCATAGGTTCAAGGCGCCATGAGCGAGAGGAAGAACGATAACGGTGTGGGATCGATGCCCGCTCACTTGAAGCTGCTGCTGCTGGGCGTGAATCATACGACGGCTCCGATTAATATTCGGGAGCGGCTGGCGATTCCGACTCACCGGTTGGCGGATGCGACGAGGATGCTGGCGGAGCAGCCGGGGATTCGGGAGGCGCTGATCCTTTCTACGTGCAACCGTGTGGAACTGTTGACGGTGCAGGACGAGGGAGGAAGTGATGAGGCTTTGGGCGGCGACGGGGCTGCGCCGATGTTGAGCATGATCCATTTTCTGAATGAGTATCTGCAGGTAGAGACGGCAGATATTCAGCCGCATGTTTATGAGTTTCGCGAGCGGGATGCGATTCGGCATTTGTTTCGGGTGGCGAGCTCGCTGGATTCGATGGTGGTGGGAGAGCCGCAGATTCTGGGGCAGGTGAAGCAGTCGTGGACGGTGGGGCGCGAGGTGGGGGCGGTGAAGTCGACTCTGGATCCGCTGCTGCAGAGGGCGTTCTCGGTGGCGAAGAAGGTACGGACGGAGACGCAGATTGGGAGCTCGACGGTGTCGGTTGCGTCGGTGGCGGCGGAGCTGGCGCGGAAGATCTTTGGATCGCTGTCGGGCAAGACGGTGCTGCTGGTGGGCGCGGGGAAGATGAGCGACCTGACGGCGCGGCATTTGATTCAGCAGGGAGCGACGACGCTGCTGGTGTCGAACCGGACGGAGTCGAAGGCGCAGGTGATTGCGGATGCGCTGCGGACGCCAAGTATCACGACGGGCGTTATACCGCTGGATCAACTTCATCAGCAGGCGCATCGCGCGGATATTGTGATTACGAGTACGGGTGCGGGGCAGGTGTTTACTCCGGAGAATACTCGCAGCCTGCAGCAACGGCGGAAGAACCGGCCGGTGTTCTTTATCGATATTGCGGTGCCGCGGGATGTGGCTCCGGCGGTGAATGATCTGGATGGATGCTTTGTGTATGACATCGACGATCTGCAGCAGGTGGCGATGCAGAACAAGGCAGTGCGCAATCATGAGGCGGAGGCTGCGGAGTCGATTGTGAGCCGGGAGGTGGCGCGGTATAGCGACCGGTTGTCGCATGCATCGTCGACGGAGGCGATCAAGCAGTTGATGCTGGAGGCGGAGGCGCTGCGCCAGCATGAGGTGACACGAACGCTGCAACAACTAGCGCGGCAGCCGCTGACGGTGGAGCAGATGGCGGCGGTGGAGCGGCTGACGAAGTCGCTGACGGGGAAGCTGCTGCACTCGCAGATTGCGGCGTTGCGTGAAGAGGCGAAGGATGGCGAGGTCGAGGCCTAAGGGCGTTGGGCTGCCGTGGTGATGTCGGCGGTTTCGAGGATGGATTTGGGGTAGCCGTGGGCGGCGACGGAGATCATGGCGCGGCCTACTTCTTCGGTGCTGGTGACATAGGGAGCGGCGATGCGCTTGAGCAGCGGGTAGGTAAAGCCGAGGACTGCGTAGAGGGCGTTGTACCAGGAGGTTTTGGAGCGGATTCCGTTGAGGGGCTGGATGAATCCGGGGCGGAAGCAGAAGGCTTGCGCGAAGGGCAGGCGGAGGAGAGCGCTCTCGGTCGCACCTTTGACGCGGGCCCACATGGAGCGACTGTGTTCGTTGGTGCCCAGGCCGGAGACGTAGATGAAGGTCTCGATGTGATGATGGAGGAGAGCGTCTGCAACGTTAAGGGTGAGGTCATAGGTGGTGCGGCGATAGTCTGCTTCGTTCATGCCCAGCGCGGAGACGCCGAGGCAGAAGAAGCAGGTGTCGTAGCCGTTGAACTGATCTGCGGCGGCGGTCCAGTCGTAGAAGTCTTCGTGGACGAGTTCGGTGAGCTTTGGCGAGGTGACACCGGAGGAGCGACGAACGACGAGGAGTAGATGCTCGACGCGCGGATCTTGAAGGCACTCGCGGAGTACGCCCTGACCGACCATGCCTGTACCGCCAAAGAGAATTGCATTCATGTGAGCCGCCTTTTGATGCTATCGAGTTCGCGCCCGGTGGTATTGAGTTTGTCGGATGCAGGGTACGACTGAGGTAGACTTTACACAATTCGACGAGTCAAACCGAATGGTTGTTGCGCAGGGTCCGGGTAAGGAGAACGAGCAGGATGAATTTCATCGCGCCCTTGCGGGCGGGCCGGCAATCGCGACGCAGAATCGCCTACGTGCTGGCGGTAGGCCTTCCAATGATCGGGCTATTTTTGACCGAGCATGTGGCGGCGCTGAGTCTGATTCCGTACTCGCTGCAGTTGCTGGCGGTGGTGGTGGTGGGGATTCTGGGTGGGCTGGTGCCATCGCTGCTGGCGGTGATGGTGATTGTGGTGGTGCGCGGCCTTCTGCTGCTGTTCGGCCAGCAGCCGCGGCTGCCGTTCGGCGTGGAGGTGTTGCATACGCTGCTGCTGGTTGGGTCGGCGGTGCTGGTGTGGATGATGAACCGGCGGCGGCTGCGGTCGGAGGAGAAGATTGAGGCGACGCTGGAGGCGCTGCAGGAGCGGACAGATGACCTGGTGGCGTCGCTGAACAGCAGCAAGTGCGCTTGCTGGACTCTGGATCTGGATAGCGGGAAGAGCGAGCGGTGGTATAGCGGGAGCTATCAGCTGTACGGGCGGCCGTATAGCGACTTGGAGCAGATGTCGACACTGCATCCGTTTGTGCATCCGGACGACCATCAGCGGCTGCAGGAGTTGAACCAAACGATGCGGAGTTCGTGGGAGCCGGTGGTGTGCGAGTTCCGGGTGCTGTGGCCGAACCGTGAGGTTCATACGCTGGAGATGCGGGCGAACCGCGTGGCAGGACGGCGGTGCATCTGGCGAGGGGCGACGCTGGATATTACGGAGCGGAAGAAGACGGAGGCGGCGCTGCTGAGGGCGGAGAAGCTGGCGGCGATGGGACGGCTGGCGTCGACGGTAGCGCATGAGATTAATAATCCGCTTGAGTCAGTGACGAACCTGTTGTACCTAGCGCGGTCGGGTGCGTCGACGGATGAAGAGACGCAGGCGTACCTGGCGACGGCAGAACGCGAACTGGCGAGGCTGAGCAATATCACGCGGTTGACGCTGGGGTTTGTGCGGACCAGTGCGAGTATGTCGGAGACTGAGGTTGCGGGTGTGGTGGATGAGGTGCTGTCGATCTTCAGCCATCGTTTTGAGACGAAGAACGTGCATGTGGAACGGCACTATGAACCGGATGTACGTATCACGATTGCTCCGCATGAGCTTCGGCAGATTGCGACGAACCTGATTGCGAATGCGGCGGATGCGGTGGGGGTGGGGAATGCATGCATTTCGGTCCACATCGGTCGCGAGGGGGAGACGGCTGTATTGCTGGTGGAGGATAACGGGATGGGGATCGACGCGGAACATCTGCAGCGGATCTTTGAGGCGTTCTTCAGCACGAAGGAGGAGGTTGGAACGGGGATCGGGCTGTGGGTGACGAGGGAGTTGGTGGAGAAGAATGGTGGGAGGATCTCTGCGAAGAGCCGGTGTGAGCTGGCCTCGGGAGCTACGACGCAGTTTCGGGTGGAGTTTCCTCTGGCGCGGTAGGAAGCGGTGCGGGCGGCGTGCGTCAGGCGGCGCGGGGTCTTGGCTTGCGGGTGAGAAGGACGATCATACCGATGACGATGAGGAGTGTGATCATGCCGGCGATGCCGAGGATGCGGAGGACCGAGACGGAGTAGCGGCCGACTGCGGGGCTGTAGCTACAGCAGTAGAGGATGAGGAGGTCGACGGGGTTGCTGATCTTTTTCTGGCTGGCGTCGAGGAGCGCGAGGCGGAGATCGCGGGCGGGGTAGTCGATGCCGGAGAGGTATTTGGACATGCGGCCGTCGGGGGTGGCGAACATGATGACGCTGGAGTGTGCGAACTGGTCCATCTTGCCGTCGGGGCCAGGGACCATGACGTAGTGGAAGCCGGTTGCTGCGGAGATGGCGGCGATGCTGGCGGGGTCTCCGGTGAGGAAGTGGACGGCGTTGGAGGCTGCGGCGTTGTTGGACCAGCCGGCTTCGCTGAGGAAGGTGCGCTTTTCGTTGATGGCGTCGGCGGGCTTGTCGGTGGGGTCGATGCTGAAGATGAGGACCTGGTAGTCCTTGCCGGGGATGAGGGTGGTTTGAGCGAGGCCGGTGGCGAGGCCGTGCTGCACCTGGGGGCAGAGCATGGCGCACTTGTAGTAGACCTCGGCCATGACGACGGGCTGATTGCTGAACCAGGTGCTGAGGGGGCCGGTGCGGTTGGTCTCGTCGGTGAAGGTGGCGGAGAGGGGGAGGGGCTTGCCAAGGCGCTGCTCGACTCCGGCGTGGGCGAGGTAGGCAGGGGTGTCCTGGGCAGAGGCACCGAGGGGCTTGTCGGCGGAGTAGCCTTGCGCGTGCAGAAGATTGGCGGAGAGGAATCCCAGAACGATGAAGGCCCATACCCTAGAACGCATTGAAACGAACCTCCTGCTGCTGTTTCTATGGTACCTGCTGCGAGAGCCGGATTGAGGTGGGTTATGAGGCGGTGGAACGGGTATTCTATAGATCGTGACGACACACACAATACGGATAGGATCGAGGGGTTCGCAGCTGGCGCTATGGCAGGCGAACCATGTTGCAGACCGGCTTCGCTCGCAGGGCCATACGGTGGAGATCGAGGTGATTCGCACGGTCGGTGACCGGATGCAGGAGCCCGGATTTACGGCGCCGGCGACGTATGAGGATGGCACGCCGCTCGATGCGAAGGGGATTTTCATCAAGGAGATCGAGGACGCTCTGATGGGCGGACGGATCGACCTGGCGGTGCACTCGCTGAAGGATTTGCCGACGACGTTGGACGAGCGGTTTACGCTGGCGGCGATTCCGTCGAGGGTGGATGCGCGGGATGCGTTTGTGTGCGAGAAGTTCTGGGGATTGCATATGCTGCCGTCGGGTGCGAGTGTGGCGACGACGAGTCCGCGGAGGCAGGCGATGCTGCTGGCGCTGCGGCCGGATATACGGTTTGTGGAGATGCGAGGGAACATCGATACACGGCTGCGGAAGTGGTCGGAGGGTCAGGCAGACGCTCTGGTGTTGGCTTGCGCGGGGCTGGATCGGCTGGGGCGGACGGAGCATGTGCACTCACGATTTTCTGTGGACGAGTTGACTCCGGCGCCGGGACAGGGAGCGCTGGGGCTGGAGACTCGCTCTCCGAAGCACCCGCTGGATACGGAGGATGCAGGCCGCGATCCTTATGTGTATGAGGCGGTGCGAGCGCTGAATGACGCGGATGCGGAGTTTGAGACGGAGGCGGAGCGCGCGGTGTTGAACGCGCTTGGAGGTGGCTGCCAGTTGCCGCTGGGGGCGTATTGCCACCGCGCGGATGAGCAGTGGCATATGCATGCGATGGTGGTGTCCAGGGATGGGGAGCAGGTGGTGCATGTGGTGCGACGAGTTGTGGTGGGCGCGGTGGCGGGAGAGTTCGGAGCGGCTGTTGCGGAGGCGCTGATTGGGAGGGGAGCGAAGGACGTTCTGAGCGCTTCGGCTAGCGACTAAGCGCAGTCTCGCCGACGGATGTGTGCGGCTTCGATCTGTACCGGAGAGTTTCAGTCGCGTGCGGCGGTTCTTGTTTTTGTGCCACGAAGGGGTCAACCCGCGTTCATCTTGAATCCATCTACACTGAGAGATGTGAGGATCTGCTATGTCCATTTCGCGGTGTTGTTTGCCATGACAATAGCTGTTGGGGCGCCAGCTCAGGGATTGCTTACGGAGCGTGACGCGGGGGCAGGGGCGGCGGCTGCGGCGACTGAGGGTGTGGTTGTGCCGACGGGAGTCCCGCTGCACATACAGGTCACGCGGACTGCACATCTGCATAAGGGAGCGGCGGTGAGCGGAGTGCTGACGGCTCCGATTTATGTGCGGGACCGGCTGGTGCTGCCGGTTGGTTCGCCGGTGATGGGAACGGTGACGGAGTATGCTCCGGTCGATCACATTGTGCGGGAGCAGGCGCTGCTGAATGGCGATGTGACGCCGCTGCATGATCCGGTGGTGGATTTTACGAGCGTACACCTGGTGGGAATGAATGAGGATGTGCCGCTGGATACGCGGGCGCAGATCCGCGAGACCAAGCTGGTTCGGTTTGTGAGTGTGAAGAAGGAATCGCTGATCCATAAGGCGATCACGGCGGCGAAGGCGCGCGTGCATGATGTGTACGCGGCATTTACGGGGCCGAACAAGAAGGACCGGGCGCTGCAGTTGCTTTATGGGCAGCTTCCGTATCATCCGCAGCGCATCTGGACTGGAACGCAGTTTGTTGCGGACCTGAACGCGCCGGTGACGGTGACGATGCCGGTAGAGGCGCCGGTGGCTGCGTCGGAGGTTGCGAGCCTGAATGGGATTACGGTGAGTGCGCGGCTGCGGGACTCGCTGGATTCGAAGACGTCGAAGAAGGGGGACGCGGTGATCGCGCTGGTGACGGCTCCGGTGTTTGACAAGGAGCACAAGCTGGTGCTGCCGGAGGGAACGGAGATCGATGGCCTGGTGTCGGCGAGCAAGCCGGCGCGGAAGTTTGGGCGCAATGGGCAGTTGCGGTTCGCGATTCGCGGGGTGAAGGAGATTGACCAGCCGGCGGGGAGGCCGACGGAGAAGGTGTATGGCACGCTGACGGGCGCGGAGGGCAGTAAGGGGCAGAACCTGTCGGTGGACGCCGAGGGAAATGTGAAGGCGAACCCGGATAAGAACCGTTTCGTGGCACCGCTGCTGCTGGCGGCGACGGCGATGGAGGGGCAGGATCGCGATAGTGCGAATGGAGCGGGCGTGGGACGAACCACGGTCGCGTCGAATGGATTTGGGCTGGTTGCCCGTGTGATCGCGCTGACGGTGACGAGCCGGAATGTGGCGACTGGTTTTGGAGCGTATGCTTTTGCGCAGTCGATTTATTTTCGTTTTTTGATTCGTGGGCACGAGGTGACGTTCCCGAAGGATACGCAGGTTGAGGTAACGCTCTCGACGCGGTGATGTCCTACGGTCTTGCGGTCCTGAGCGGACGGCGGGAGTGGGATGGGTGGCAGTGGTTCGGTAGTGGCTTCCGTGGGGCGTTTTGGTTTAGATGTTTGCGTGGTTGGATCTTTGAATGAGGTTTCTGGAGGGTTGCTATGGATCGTCGTGATTTTCTTGCCAGCAGTGCTTCTTTGTCTGCGCTTGCGCTTGCGGGGCGACCCGCTGGAGCGTCCTCGCCTTTGAGTTCAGGGATGGCGACGGAGGCGGGAAAGCCTCGCGAGTATTACCAGTTGCGGCGCTACTCGCTACAGTCGGGACCGCAGGTTGAGCTTGCGGAGCATTACTTTGAACAGGCGCTGGTGCCTGCGCTGGGACGGATGGGGTTGGGGCCGGTTGGGGCGTTCCGTGTGGATATTGGGCCGGAGACTCCGGCGTTTTACGTGCTGATTCCGGGGAGTGACCTGGGGACGCTTGCGGGAGTGGACCATCGGCTGGCGCATGACGACGAATTTTTGAAGGCGGCGGGGCCTTTCTGGAGTGCGCCTGCGACGGCGCCTGCGTTTGTGCGGGTCGAGGCGTCGTTGCATGTGGCGTTTGAAGGCTGGCCGCGGTTGACGGTGCCGGCCGCTGCGGCTACGAAGGGGAAGAGAATATTTCAACTGCGCACGTATGAGAGTCCGAGCTATGCGGCCCACGTGCGGAAGGTCGAGATGTTCCATAGCGGCGAGTTCGAGATCTTCAAGAACGCTGGATTTCACCCAGTGTTCTTTGGCGATACGCTGGTGGGGCCGCGGCAGCCGAGCTTGACGTACATGCTGAGCTTTGCGGATCTCGACGAACTCACGGCGGACTGGAAGACCTTCAGCAGCGATCCGGCGTGGAAGAAGTTGTCATCGTCTCCGCGGTTTGGGTATGAGGCGATTGTGAGCAACATTACGAATCTGGTGCTGAGTCCGCTGGCGGCTTCGCAGATTTAGGCCAGAGTTATTCGCCGTAGGGGACCCAGATGTTTTTGATTTGGGTGGCGTGGCGGAGGTACCAGCGACCTTGCGATTGGGCGGGGTCGAACCAGTCGATTGGGCGGCCGTGGTTGGTGAAGACCTGCTTGAGATTTCCGATGGAGGCGGCCTTGACGAGCGAGGCGGTGGCTTCGTCGCGGAAGCTCCAGATGGCGTCGATGTCGTCGTGTTTGGAGAGCGTTTTGGCTAGCTCGGTTGGCTTCCCGGAGACGAGGTTGATGACGCCGCCGGGGAGGTCGCTGGTGTCGAGGACCTGGTAGAGCTCGGACATGAGGGTGGCTGAGCTCTGGCTGGGGATGGCAACGACGGTGTTGCCCATGGAGATGGCGGGGAGGATGAGGGAGAGGAGGCCGAGGAGGGGGGCGTCGTCGGGTGCGAGGATGGCGATGGTGCCGATGGGTTCCTTCATGGCGAGCGTGACCATGCGGGCGGGCGGGTTGTGGACGGTGCCTTCGAATTTGTCGGCCCAGGCGGCGTAGGTGAAGGTGCGTTCGATGGTGGTGTCGAGTTCGAGGGTGGCTTGCTCTGGACCTACGAAGTCTGCGAGCTTGGTGATGATTTCGTCGCGGCGCTGGATGAGGTTTTCGGCGATGAAGTAGAGGATCTGGGCTCGGGCGTGGGCTGTGAGCTTGGGCCATTTTGCGGAGCGGGCGGCTTCGACGGCGTTGCGGATGTCCTTGCGGCTACCGAGCGGGGCTTCGCCGATGAGGCTGCCCGCATGCTGCCCGAAGGACGCATAGACGGGGTAGCTGTAGCCGGAGTCGGGGCGGGTTTGCTTGCCTCCGATGTAGAGCTTGATGGTGCGGTCGATGGGAGAGGTTGTCGGTTGTTGGTTGCTGGTTGTTGGTGGATTGCCGGGGAGGACGATGGGTGGCGCGTTGTGGAGCCAGGTGGGTTCGAGGTATTCGACCATGCCTTCGCGTCCGCCTTCGCGGCCGTAGCCGGATTCGCGGTAGCCGCCGAAGCCGCAGGCTGCGTCGAAGAGGTTGGTGGCGTTGATCCAGATGACGCCGGCCTTGACCTGCGCGGCAACGTCGAGGGCCACGTTGATGTTCTCGCTCCAGATGCTGGCGGCGAGGCCGTAGGTGGTGTTGTTGGCGAGCTCGACGGCCTCAGCGGGGGTGCGGAAGGTCATGGCTACGAGGACGGGGCCGAAGATTTCCTGCTGGGCGACCGTCGCGCTGGGTGTGACGTTGGTGAGGAGGGTGGGCTTGTAGAAGAGGCCGAGTGCGGGGAGGTCGGTGGTGGGTTGGTAGCAGGTGGCGCCTTCGGCGATTCCGGTGGCGACCAGGGAGTGGATGCGGTCGTATTGGATTTGGTCGACGATCGCTCCGATGTCGATGGATTTGTCGAGGGGCGAGCCGATGCGGAGGGTTTGCATGCGGGCGCGGATTTTTTCGTAGAGGCGTTCGGCGATGCGCTCCTGGACGAGGAGGCGGGAGCCGGCACAGCAGACCTGGCCCTGGTTGAACCAGATGCCGTCGACGAGACCTTCGACGGCGGAGTCGAGGTCGGCGTCGTCGAAGACGATGAAGGGGGATTTGCCGCCTAGTTCGAGGGAGAGTTTCTTGGGTGTGGCGGCGGTGGCCTTGCGGATGAGGCGGCCGACTTCGGTGGAGCCGGTGAAGGCGATCTTGTCGATGCCGGGGTGGTTGACGAGCGCGGAGCCGGTGGTGCCGTCGCCGTTGATGATGTTGAGGACGCCGTGGGGGAGGCCGATTTCGTGGGCGATTTCAGCGAAGGCCAGGGCGGTGAGGGGCGTGTACTCGGCTGGCTTGATGACGATGGTGCAGCCGGCGGCGAGGGCGGGCGCGACCTTCCACGCGAACATGAGGAGAGGGAAGTTCCAGGGGATGATCTGGCCGACGACGCCGACGGGAGAGTAGCCGGGGAATTCTTCGTCGCGGAGCTGCGCCCAGCCGGCGTGGTGGTAGAAGTGGCGGGCGACGAGGGGGATGTCGATGTCCCGGGACTCGCGGATGGACTTGCCGTTGTCGAGGGTTTCTAGGACGGCGAGGCGGCGGGCGTGCTTCTGGACCTGGCGGGCTAGGGCGTAGAGGTAGCGGGCTCGCTGGTGGCCGGTGAGGGCTTGCCAGGCGGGGAGGGCTTTGGTCGCGGCGGCTACGGCGGCGTCGACGTCGGCGGCGGTGCCGGTGGCGATGGTGGCGAGGAGTTCGCCGGTGGCGGGGTTATGCGTTGCGAAGGTTTGGCTGCTCGACGGGGTGAAGGCGCCGTCGATGTAGTGGCCGAAGGTGCGGTGGTGGGCGTCGAGCCAGCTGGTGACCTCGGAGGCGTCTTCGGGGGCTGGGCCGTAGTCCATGTTTTGGAATTTTTCTATGATGCTCGTGCTCATTTGAACCTCTTTTGGCTCTCGCTATCAATGCACCGGACTAGCTCGTGCGTCAATATTTCACTACGCCTCTGACAGTCAGGTAGATGAACCAATCTCCGCTTGCAGAAGAGCCTTGTTCAAGGGTACCGTGTTCCCGGTTTTCCCGATGCACTGAATCTGGGGCGGATTCACCACGTCCTACTTCACAGGCTGAGCGGTCTATGCAGCGGAGAATTGTCCAAAGGAAGACTGTGAGTGGCGAGCGAATGAGACGAGCGGTGTGGCAGATAGCGGGGGGCGCATTGCTCACGCTATTGGGTGGAGTTCGGCTGGTCGCGCAGACGCACACAATCGATCCCTACAGCTTGCCGGTGGTGCAGGCGGCCTGCGGTGCTGAGGGCGGCAGTCCGCCGCAGGCGATGTCCGGCGGCCACGTTACTGCACCAGCGCTGAAGCCGGGAATGGCGCGGGTGTATGTGATCACCGAGACGAGGGGGTTCTTTGGCTCGCGGGGCGAACCGGTGCGATTGGGGATGGATGGAAGATGGTTCGGCGCGAACCGGTCCTACGTCTATGGTTACAGCTTCGTGGATGTCACTCCTGGCGTGCATCATCTTTGCATCGCAGCCACGGTGAAGGGAGTTTTGCCACATACCTCGGCGGGAGTTTTGCTGGCGCGCGTGGATGCGGCCGCTGGGAAGATGTACTTCTTCTACAACCAATGCATTCAGTTGGCCCGCGTTTTCAGCCTGCGGACCATGAGCGCGGAGGACGGCGCCATGTATCTTCAGGCGCTCCCATCGTCGAAAATCCCGAAGCTATGGAAGACGGCGGCGGCGCAGGCGGCATGCGGCGTCGATCCAAGCCGTATGCCGAGCGATCCGGTGCCCCCGCCCACACTGCCCGGGCCTCCGTCGGAAGGTCGAGCGCTGATTTATTTCTTTTCCGGCGTGCCGCAGTTCGGCAGCCACGGAGTGCCAATACACGTTGGCGTCGATGGGAACTGGGTTGGTGAGACGCGGATGTGGTCTTATGTGGGCGTGCAGATGGCTCCCGGAGCACACCGCCTGTGTTCTGCCACGAAGATCATGTTGGGAATGAAGCCAACCCTGCATCTGGGCCAACTCAACGTAGTGGCGGGCAAGACCTACTTCGTAGACACCAACACGCTGCAACCTGTGGAGCACAGTCTGGCGACGGTGTGGCTACGGCGGATTGCGGCGATGCCGAAGTCGGACACGCCGGACCGAAAGTCGCTGAAGCAATGGAGTCGGACGAACTTTCCTGCCTCGCCGGACGAGCTTCGTGCGTGCGGGATACCAGCCTCAGATAGCACGGCGGTGGCGCCAACGATGGTGCAGCCTGTGAATGGACCCGTGCCGGAGTCGCAGGTAATCTTTGTGTTGCAGTCGGACATTAAACGGCTGCACCGGCGCCATGCGGTGGACGTTGGCCTTGACGGCCGCTGGGTAGCCTCGCTGCAGAGTACCTCATGGGTGGCGCTGCCAGTCGCTACCGGTCGGCATGAGCTATGCGTCCGCATTCGCAACGGAACCAAACGGAGAGACCGTTGGTTCTCGCCGGATTCGACCCTGATTCTTGATTCTGCCACTGCGACGGATGCCACGAGTCTCTACTTTGAGAGCCACGTAATCGTTATATCGCTTGAGTACGGTGACATTTATTTATTCGAGAGTAATCGGCTGGATCCGGATGAAGGGGCGCTGCTGCTGGCGTACTATCCACGGGCAGACACGCTTCATCCTTGAGTTTGTGCGTGGTATTCGGTGTGCAGTATGCGGAACTACGCGATGGGGTGGCGGTAGGCGGCGCTGTAGCGGCCGGTGGTGTGGTGGTGTAGTTGGCGTTCGATGTCGGCTAGCATGCTGCTGGCGCCGTAGCGGAAGAGGGTGGGTTCGAGCCAGGGGCGGCCTAGTTCGTCCTTCATGGTGGCTATCCAGTCGAGGGCTTGCTTGGCGGTCTTGATGCCTCCGGCGGGTTTGAAGCCTACGGCCATTCCGGTGCGCTCGGCGTAGTCGCGGATGGCTCGGACCATGACGAGGGAGACGGGGAGGGTGGCGTTGACGGCTTCCTTGCCGGTGCTGGTCTTGATGAAGTCGGAGCCGGCCATCATGGCGACCCAGGAGGCTCGGGCTACGTTGCGCAGGGTGAGGAGGTCGCCGGTACCGAGGATGGACTTCATGTGGGCGGGGCCGCAGGCTTCTTTGAAGGCGGCGATCTCGTCGTAGAGGGCGTTCCACTCGCCGTTGAAGACGTGGGCGCGGGTGATGACGATGTCGATTTCACTGGCTCCGGCGGCGACGGAGCGGCGGATCTCTTCGACTCGGGTTTCGAGGGGAGCGAGGCCGGCGGGGAAGGCGGTGGAGACGGCGGCGACGGGGATGCCGGAGCCTTCGAGGGCCTTGACGGCGGTCTCGACGAAGGCATGGTAGACGCAGACGGCTCCGGTGTGGAGGTGGAGGTCTTCGATGCCGAGGGCTTGGACGAGGTGGTCTTGTAAGGGGCGGCGGGCCTTGGCGCAGAGGCGGCGGACGCGGTCGGCGGAGTCGTCGCCGGAGAGGGTGGTGAGGTCCATGCAGGCGATGGCGCGGAGGAGCCAGGCGGCCTGGTAGTCCTTCTTGACGCTGCGGCGGGAGGGGATGGTGGCGGCGCGGCGCTCGACGGCGCTGGTGTTGATGCGGACCTCTTCGACCCAGTCGAGGTTGAGGGGGATGCGGCGGTTGGGGGTTAGCTCGCGGCCGTAGAGGGTGACGGGTGGCGGGGCTATCGTGTGCGTGGTGAGGTCGTTGTTTTGTACTGCCATCACGGTCTCCGGCTTGAACCCAAACAATCGGGCCTGCCATGGAGTGGCAGGCCGCTTAGGTCGTCAGAGAAGAGTGTATACCCGGGTGAAGAGGTGCTTTGAGCGACCTTACTTGTAAAGGTTGTGAAGGGCCTGGTAGCAGACGTGATAGCAGTCGCAGGCCGCTTTTTCGAGGTTTTCGCGGGAGACGATTGTGACCTTTCCGCGACGGTAGCTGATGAGGCCGCGGTCCTGGAGGGAGCTGGCGACGAGGGTAACGGTGGTGCGGCGGGTTCCGAGCATGTCGGCCATGAACTCCTGGGTCATGGTCATGGTGTCCTGATCGGCACGGTCTCGAGACATCAGCAGCCAGCGGGCCAGTCGCTGCTCGGCCTCATGGAGCTTGTTGCATGCGGCGATCTGCTCCAGCGTCACGGCCTGCTGCTGCACGAATTCAAGGATAAGGTTGCGCAGCTCGCCGGAGGTGAGAAACATGGCTCGCATATCGTCCAGCCGGATGCGCAGACCCTTGCCTTCTATTTGAAGGAAGGACTGAGCGGGGGTAGGGGTGGGGCCGAGCAGATGCATGGCTCCGACGAGGCCCTCTCGTCCGATGAGGCCGACTTCGGCGCTTCCTCCTTCAGCCATGGTGACCACGACGGAGGCGATACCTGAGCTGAGGAAGTACAGGTAGGTGGGAATTTCGCCCTGCTCATTCAACAGGGTGTGAATGGGGAGATCGACTGGGCGACATAGCGATAGTACTGTCAGGCGGAGCTCGGGGGACAGGGCATCGAGCAGTAGGTTTCCAGTGGACACAAGCTATCCTTCTCTTCTCGGTAGGCGAGGCGCAAATTGAATGATCCGTTCAGATACATAGCCAATTCGGCTTTAGCTCTTTGGCCGGACTATATCGATCACAGGATGTCTACTCTGTGCGGTGGGAGCGGTATGCTGATACGGCTGTGTGCAAAAAGTGACGATCGTGGCACAGACGGGGTGTCTGGAGCGTGGCTGCTGGCCGAGTACCGAACGGCAATGGATGGATTCCGAGCATCCTGAGTTGCACGCTTCTTGATTGTCGAACAGGTGGAGTCGCTGTGTATGTCGTATATTGCTCACACATGGAAACGAGAGAATGATGGTCCCACCGCTGACCCACGCTGACCGCCGAGCCCTTGGGCATCGTGCCCGCAAACAACTTGCACGGAGCGAGCATGGAAACTTTCATGCAGCGGCGTGCAGGCATGACCCTCTGGAGCTGCTGCGCGAATCGATGCGTGGACGGGTGCCTCGGCTGGTGAAGGTGAAGTATGAGCGGATGGCTGCGAGCGCCTTCGGTTTCTTTCGGGGGGCGGTGCCGATTATGGCGGCGGATCTGGCGAGTCATCCGAATACGGGGATCACGACGCAGCTTTGCGGCGATGCGCATGTGTTGAACCTGGGAGCCTATGCGGGACCTGATGGCCGCGTGGTCTTCGACATCAATGATTTTGACGAGACGCTGCGGGGACCGTTCGAGTATGACGTGAAGCGGCTAGCAACGAGCCTGATCCTGGCAGGCAGGGAGGCCGGGGTGAAGCGGTCGGCGCGGCATGAGGCGGTGCTGCACTTTACGCAGCAGTACCGGAGCATGATGCGGATGTTTGCTGCGATGCCGGTGATCGAGATTGCGCGATACCAGATTCATCGGCTGGCGGAGACGGAGCCGATGCCGGAGATCCTGGAGCAAGCTGAGAGGTCGACTCCGCAGAAGATGCTGAAGGCGCTGACGGAGCCGGCGACGGATGTGGCTGGGGAGCGAGTGGGTGGTGCGGTTTCGAATGGTGTGGGTGGTGCGCGATTGTTTCGGTCGGAGCCTCCGTTACTGGAGAGGCTTGGGGCAAAGGAGGTTGCGATTGTGCTGGCCGCATTGGGTCCGTATGCTCGGACCTTGCAGCCGGAGCGGAGGCATTTTCTGGAGCAGTATAGCCCGCAGGATGTCGCGTTCAAGGTGGTGGGAACGGGTTCGGTGGGACTGCGCGACTACGTGATTTATTTCGAGGGGCTGAGCCGCGCGCATGGCACGGACCCTTTGTTTTTGCAGGTGAAGGAAGAGACCGCGTCGGCGTATGCGGCGTACTTGCCGGAGGGGTCGAGGCATAGCCACCAGGGGCATCGGGCGATGGATGGACAGCGTGCGATGCAGCTGACCTCTGATCCGTTTTTGGGGTACACGACGGTGGAGGGGCGGGACTATCTGGTTCGGCAGCTGAACGATCATAAGGCAGCGCTGGAGTTGAATGAGCTGACGGCGAGCTCGTTGCTGGGGTATGCGGATGTGTGCGGGGAGTTGCTGGCGCGGGGGCATGCGCGCGCGGGGGATCCGGTGACAATTGCGGCGTATCTGGGGGCGTCGGAGCGATTTGACCGGGCGATTCTTGGCTTTGCTCGCGCCTATGCGGATAAGACCGAGCACGACTGGGGACTGCTGAAGAGATCGCTGAAGAAGACTTGAGAGCCGAGGCGCGGGTTGTGACTTATCGACAGTAGATAGAACGCTGGTCGCTGAATTTTGCTAGTCTTGCGTCCATGCGAGTTCGTGATCTTTCACTCTACGTCGGTTCCGTGTTCCTCGTTTCTGTTAGCTGCGTTCTGGCGGTGGCCCAGTCGTTTACTCCAGTGCGCGAGCAGAAGAATCTGTCTTCTGCTGCGTTGGCCAAGCTGCATACGCTGGAGACGCTGAAGGAGCTGCCGGCGGGAGAGTGGCGATTTCATGCGGGGGATATTGCGCATGGCGAAGCGATGACACTGGATGATTCGGCGTGGCCACTGGTTGCGCCGAAATCAAAGGCGCCCAAGGATGCGGTTTGGTATCGCCGCGTGATCGAGGTGCCGAAGACTCTGAATGGGTACGACATCACGGGTTCGCGCGTGTGGTTCCAGTTTCATGCAAACGCGAACGGACCGATGCCGCAGATCATTTATTTCAATGGACGGCGGGTCGCGCTGGGTGATGACCTGGAGCCGATTATCTTGTTTGAGCCGGCCAAGCCTGGGGAGAAGGTGCTGGTCGCGGTGAAGCTGTTGCACACGGTCGACGATAAGCAGTTTTCCGGAGTGACGCTGCGGGTGGAGCCGAGTGCGGATGCGACGGCGAATGCGCGACCGAATCCTGATGATCTTCGCGTCCAGTGCCTGACGGCGGCGAACCTGCTGCCGGAGTTGCCGACGCCGCGCAAGGACTTGTTGCCCACGGTGGAGGCAGCTGTGGCGGCGATCGATACGGATGCACTGAAGTCTGCGGATCAGAGTGCGTTTGATGCGTCGCTGCGGAAGGCGCAGGAGTTGTTGGCCCCGCTGCATGAGGTGATGCAGCAGGCGAAGATCGATTTGGACGGCAATGCGCATATCGATGCTGCGTGGCTGTGGCCGCGGTCCGAGACGGTCGATGCGGTACGGCGGACGTTTACGACTGCGCTGCAGTTGATGAATGAGTATCCGGACTATACGTATACGCAGTCCGCGGCGCAGTACAACGAGTGGATGGCGGACAAGTATCCGGACTTGAACGCGCAGATTAAGCAGCGGATTAAGGAAGGACGATGGGAGATTGTCGGCGGTATGTGGGTGGAGCCAGACTTGAATCTTCCGGGGGGCGAGTCGCTAGTGCGGCAGTTGCTGGTGGGGCAGAGATATTTTCAGAAAGAGTACGGCGTTACGGCGCGGATTGGGTGGAACCCGGATTCGTTTGGGTACAACTGGCAGCTGCCGCAGATCTACAAGCGGTCGGGGCTGGATTATTTTGTGACGCAGAAGATGCATTGGAACGATACGAATCAGTTACCGTTCCGGCTGTTCTGGTGGGAGTCTCCGGATGGGTCGAAGGTGCTGACGTATTTCCCGACGGACTATGTGCATGACAACGTGAATCCGACCCGGATTTCGGCGGATTTTGCGGAGTCGGCGGAGCGGAATCCGGGGACTACGGAGCATCTTGATCTGTACGGGATTGGCGATCATGGTGGGGGGCCTACGCGCGATATGTTGGACCAGGCGGACCACTGGATTGCTGCGGGCAAGCAGGCTGATACGGCTGTGCCGACGATGCGCTATACGACGGCGCAGCACTATTTTGATGATGTTGAGAAGAATCTGAATACGGATTCGCCGACATGGGATTACGACAGCATTGCGAAGGGATATACGGCTCCTGCAGCGGCGGCTGGTGGGGGTGTGGGGATTCCGACGTGGAAGGACGAGCTCTATTTTGAGTATCACCGCGGGGTGTACACGACGCAGGCTGCTCACAAGCGGAACATGAGGACGAGTGAGACGGCTACGCTGGATGCGGAGAAACTGGCGTCGTTTGCGTGGCTGGATGGACAGGCGTATCCCGCTGATTTGCTGACGGATAACTGGAAGAAGATTACGTTCAACCAATTCCATGATCTAGCGGCGGGGTCGGGGATTGCTGTGATTTATCGCGATGCGCAGAAGGATTATGATCAGGTGTTCGATGTGGACCGGAATATTGATGACGCGTCGTTGAAGACACTGGATACGCGGATTGATACGCGGGTGAAGGGGGAGGCGCCGATCCTGGTGTTCAACTCCATGGCGTGGCCGCGGACGGAGACGGTTCAGGTTATAGTGCAGCTTCCTGTAAGTGCCAAATATTTGAATCTATTGGACGCAAATGATCATGCTGTAGTTTCACAAGTGATCAGCGAGGATGCTGCGACGCATCAGTTTACGGTGCTTGCGCGGGTTCGTGACGTGCCAGCAATGGGGTATACGGTTTTGCACGCTGAAGCCGCGTCGACGAGCCCGCAAGGTGCTCGGACGGATTTGGCGCTTCATGGCACGGCGGCGGCCTATGTGCTTGCGAATGCACATCTTAAGCTGGCTATCGATAAGAAGACTGGATGTATTACGAGCGTGGTCTCCGCAGACACGAAGAGTGAGTTTCTGGCTCCGAATGCTTGTGGAAATCAGTTGCAGACGTATGTCGATACACCGAAGGAGTACGATGCGTGGAATATCGATCCGGGCACGCTGGATGGGATGATGACTCCCGTTGATGGTGTTGATTCGATTGCGGTTGTTTCCGATGGACCGCTGCGGAAGACGATTCGGATTGAGCGTACGTGGAGTAAGTCACATTTCATTCAGGACATTTCGCTGGATGCTGGGGCGGATACGGTTTCTGTTGCGAATGATGTGGATTGGCATGAGACGCATGTGCTGTTGAAGGCTGCATTCCCGCTGGCGGCTAGTAGCGCAAAAGCCACATTTGAAATACCTTATGGGTCAATTGAGCGGACGACTACGCGTAATAATTCATGGGAGAAGGCGCAGTTTGAAGTGCCGGCGATGAACTGGGCAGATCTTGGCGATGAGAAGCAGGGCTTTTCGCTGCTGAATGATTCGAAGTATGGGTATGACGCGCTCGGGAATACGCTGCGGTTGACGCTGCTGCGGTCGCCGACGTGGCCCGATCCTGATGCTGATCGCGGGCGGCAACGCTTTTCTTATGTGCTCTATCCGCATGCTGGGTCGTGGAAGGATTCGCTTACGGTGCGACGCGGATATGAGCTGAATACTCCGCTGATGGCGCGGCAGGTGTTCTCGCATACGGGGGAGATGGCGGCCAGCCACTCGTTTGTGGCTATGGATAACGCGAACGTTACGCTGAGCGCTGTCAAAAAGGCTGAGGATGCGAACGCGCTGGTGTTCCGGATGTATGAGTGGGCGGGGAAGAACAGCGAGGTGAAGCTGCATGTTCCGGCGGGGGCGGAGTATGCCGTGGAGACCAATATGATGGAGAAGCCTGAGGGAGAACACCTTTCGTTTGCTGGAGATACGGTCACGGTGCCGATCAAGCCTTACGAGATTCTGACGCTGCAGGTGGTGTATCCGGAGAAGGCGAAGGGAGATCGGTAGGGGGAATGGCGCTGCCCAGGGTGTTGATTACTCGTTCGCCACACCAGGCTTCGTCGCTGGCGGAGGCGCTGCGCACGCTGGGGGCGGAGCCGGTGATGGTTCCGGCGATTGAGCTGGCGGAACCGACTAGTTTTGCGGTGCTGGATGCGGCTCTGTCGCGGCTGGAAGTCTTTGACTGGGTGCTGTTTACGAGCGCTAACGCGGTCGAGGTGTTTGCCCAACGGGCAGGTGGGCGGTTGGGGGCGGTGCGGAGGGTTGCGGCGATTGGGGCTGCGACGGCTCGGGCGGTGGAGGCGGCGGGGCTTCGGGTGGACCTGATGCCGGCGCAGGCGGTCGCGGAGTCGTTTGTGGAAGCGCTACAACCCTTTATGTATCAGGAGGATGGAAGGGCTGCTCGGTTTCTGCTGGTGCGGGCGGAGGTGGCGCGGGAGTATCTTCCGGAGGCGTTGCGGGAGGCTGGGGCGGAGGTGACGATTGCTCAGGCTTATCGGAATGTGATTCCGGAGGCGTCGGTGGAGGCGGTGCGTGCGCTGTTTCGATCGAGGGAGAGTTGGCCAGATGTTATCACCTTTACCAGCTCATCTTCAGCGACGAATCTTCTAGCGTTACTTGAGGTTGCGAGGTTGAAGTTGCCGGTTGAGGTGCTGCGGGTGTCGATTGGGCCGGTTACCTCTCGGACGCTGGAGGATGCGGGATATCCACCGCATGCTGAGGCGGAGGCAGCAACGATCCCGGAGCTGGCGAAGGCTACGATGAGGGCGTTGGCGGAGAGTCGGTTATAACTCGCTAATAATGAATGAGGTAGGATTATATTTCTAGTGTGGAAAAACTGCGGATAGGGCGTGGGGATTGCGTGGATTCAGTCGGAAATCCAGGTTTTATCCACAGAGTTGCAGAGCTTTTCCAAGGTGCAATCCACACAGCGGGGCATGCGGGCAATGCAGATTTGGCGGCCGTGGTGGATGAGTTCATGGGAGAACTGGATCCAGTGGTCCTTTGGGATGACTTTCTGGAGGTCTTTTTCTACGTTGACGGGGTCGGTGGATTGGGTGAGTTCGAGGCGGCGGGAGAGCCTAAGTACATGTGTGTCAACAACTACGCCGGCGGGGATGCCGTACCAACTGCCTAAGACTACGTTGGCGGTCTTGCGGGCTACGCCGGGGAGCTGGATCATTTCGTCGATGGTTTGGGGGACTTTGCCTCCGAATTTGTCGACGAGGACCTGGGCTGCGCCCTTTATATTCTTCGCTTTAGCGCGGTAGAAGCCGGTGGTGTGGATGAGGCGTTCGATCTCGAGGAGGGGGGCTTCGGCGAGCTTTTTGGGGGTGGGGTACATCTTGAAGAGCTCGGGGGTGGCCTTGTTGACGGTGACGTCGGTGGTTTGGGCGGAGAGGATGGTGGCGATGGTGAGTTCGAAGGCGTTGCGGTGGGTTAAAGCGCAGACGACGTTGGGGTAAGCCTTGGCGAGCGCGTCGAGGATGGCCTCGATGCGTTGGGGTGCGAGGGGTTTGGGGGTCTTTTTGGGCTTGCGGGGATTGGGTGCAGAATGCGCTCGCTCAGCCGCCTTTGGGGCTGCAAGGGGCGTGACTGAGCGAGGGTTCGGGACACTTTTTTTCGCGGGCATCGGATTTGGGTTGGGTTCAGGTGGTGCTAGCCGAGGCGGTCTAGCATTTCCATGGGCTTGAGGCGGACGCAGCTGAAGATGGGGTAGTCCTTGAGGGTGTAGATGCTGATCTCGGTTTCGCGGAGTTGCTGGACGAGGTCTAGGAAGTCTTCGGGGAAGTTGGTCTCGAAGGCTACGACGAACTCCTGGTCGTCGAGGCCGAAGGAGTAGGTGGTGTTGAGCTTGACGCGGGGATAGAGGAGGCCGATGCGGATGTGCTCGTCCATGAGGCGTTTGCGCTCGGCGGCGGAGAGCAGGTACCAGGGGCGGGTCTTCCAGAAGGGGTAGATGAAGATGTACTTCTGGCCGCCGGGACGGATGGCTCCGCGGCCTTCGCCTTCGCTCTCGTCTTCGCGGTCGATGGAGTACTGCGAGCGCTTGGTCATGGCGAGGAAGCTGTGGGGGGTGGAGAGGTAGCCGCCGAGAGGGGTGGCGAGGAGCTCGGAGCGCATGCGGTTGAGTTCGTCGACTGCGTAGCCGATGGACCAGACGCACATGTCGACATCGCCGCGGGTTCCGATGGTGGAGTAGGTGATGGAGAGGAACTCGCCGGGCTTGTTCCAGCGGGTGAGGACGTCGACGAAGGCTTGCTTGTGGGAGGCCTTTTCTTCGGCGGGGAGGCGGCGCCACTCGGGCATGAGCTTGTAGAAGCTGAAGCAGACGATCTGGCGCTTGAGGGCGGGAGCTCCGTGTGCGGCGGGTGAGCCGGCGGGGCTGGCCTGGGGACGACCGGGGGTGGCGGATTCGACGGCGGGGGTCGGTGCGGTTACGGCTTCGGACATGTGTCCATGCTAACAAAGGTCCTGCGCGGACGGCGGGGGTAAGAGCTAGCTGCTAGCTTTGTTCGGGCGGGTGCGTTCGGACTTGGAGGCTTGGGGGAGGCGATGGAAGTTTGGATGGAGAGGGTGTTTGCGTTTTGATGCGCATCGAGGCGCGAGGGTGGGGCTGGGGCTTGCTGGATATTGCTGGTGTTGCGGGCATGCGACGGAGGGATTGGGTTAGCTCGAGCGAGAGAGCTTCCGCATTGTCTTAGTGCAAGTCTACTGGCCACCCTTGAACTCCACTGGGATCAAGGGTCAGATGAGGATGAGTGGGTTGGGCTATTGGCAACTTTCCAGAATTGCCACGTTGGTTTTATGCTTCCTCGAAATCTACCAATGTAGCGTTACTTGTTCTTTGTCCTGAGATGAAGTGGAGAAGCTGTCGTTTCATAGAATGGAATCGATGAACGAGCCGATACGCCATCACTACGTGCCAGTGTTTTACCTCTCTCGCTGAGAAGGTTCTGACGGTTGTATTTGTCGCTTCAGTCGACCATATGGCGAGACAGTCAAAGTAGGGCGAGTTGCCCCAAAGGGAACAGCCTTCGAGCCGCGTCTATACGAGACGAAGGGCCTACCGCCCGAACATGCACAGATCATGGAGATAGATTTCATGGCCAAGATCGATAATGACGCGGCCAAAGCACTCACGCTTCTATGAGGAAGGCATATCTGTAATTGGATTGTCGTACGAGGCTCGAAATAGCTGGTCTCGGCTCTTGGACGCACAGAAGTTCCGAACACCGCGCGACATTTCGCAACTCAAGTCAAGTGTCGAGCAGGTGTGGAATCGTGTGTCACCGCCACTTAGGGAAGGCTATGCAGCAAGACGGTCCCCAAAGGAGCTCGCCACGCCTGAGGAATTTTGGGCGCAACTGAATCCTGCCTATGCCGATGAATTGGCGCTTAGTGTTGCGCGAACGCTCATGGTGCACGAAGGGATATGTCATCTGCTTAGCCAGATGCGTTGGTGTGTTTTGGATGTCCCAGAAGGATGCGATTCGCTGTTGACCTCTGACAATCCAGTCTGGATGACCGCTACACTTGTAGGCGCTAACGACTTTGTTCTAGTTGCCATTGGTCCCCGCAGACTTTTTGTTGCAGCGGTCGAGCCAGACACTCTGGTCCGTACTACGGGCTGGATGTGGAGGCTGCGCCAGAGGCCGGGGAGACAATGCGAAGCCGGTGCCAGGTTCGGTTGTTGTGGCGAGCCCGTTGGCAGAATGATGAGGGCGATGCCTTGGAAGACGCGGCTTGGGCGTAAGCGGCGGAGGCCGGAGTCATAGCGGCGATTTCGGAATCTTTGGGCGTCGGCTGCGCGGGGGGGCTTCCTCTTACAGGGTCAAGGGTGACGGCGAAAAACTTGCAAGGGCAAGGGCAACTGCAACTGTAGATCCCTGCGGGATGACAAACAAAAGGGACAAACAAAAAGGGGACGGTTTATGGAGAAAAGGTTGAGGGAGAGGGAGAAAAGATTGTGCGGAGATGCGCTTTTCCTTCGCCTGCTGCTATGCTCTCGGAGAAAGAGACCGATTGTAACGAGACCAATCTTATGTTGCTGGAGCTTCGCGCAGAGAACTATGCCGTGATCGACCACGCGGTCGCCGGGTTTGGGCCGGGGTTGAATCTGCTGACCGGGGAGACGGGTGCGGGCAAGTCGATCTTGATCGACGCGCTGGCGCTGCTGCTGGGCGGAAAAGCGTCCAGCGATGTGGTGCGCTTTGGTGCGGAGAAGGCCGTGCTGGGATGTGTGTTCGAGACGACTCCGGGGGCGGAGGAGATTCTTGAGGCGAATGGGATCGACGCGGAGGGCGATGAGATTCTGCTGCGGCGCGAGATCTCGGGGAGTGGCAAGGGGCGGGTGTTTGTGAATAATCAGCCGGCGACGGTGGCGGTGCTTCGGCAACTGGCACCGGAGCTGGCGCTGGTGCATGCGCAGTCGGAGACGCTGGTGGCGTTTGATGCCGCGCAGCAGAGAATGCTGCTGGACCGGTTTGGGGATATCAGCAGCGAGGAGGTGGGGGCGGCGTATGGGAAGTGGCGAGCGCTGGCGGGGCAGATCGATGAGTTGCGGAGCGTGGAGCAGGACCGGCTGAGGCTGATTGACCTGTGGAGCTTCCAGGTGAAGGAGATTGACGGCGCGGCGATTGAGGACGCGGAGGAAGACTCGCGGCTGGAGACGGAGAAGCGGGTGCTGGCGAACTCGGAGCGGCTGTTTACCGCAGCCACGGCGGCGCAGGAGTTGCTATACGAGGCGGAGGTTTCTGCGGAGACGCTGCTGGGTGGAGCGCTGCGGCATGTGGAGGACCTGGCGAGGTTCGACGAGCAGTTCAAGGAGACGGCGCAGCAGCTGGCCAATGCGAAGGCGAGCGTGGAGGATGCGACGGCGACGCTGCGGGATTTTGCGGGGAAGGTGACCGCGTCGCCGGAGAGGCTGGGGGAGATTGAGGACCGGCTGGCGGCGCTGGACAGGTTGAAGCGGAAGTATGGCAAGACGCTGGCGGAGGTGATTGGGTTTGGCGCGGATGCGGCAGCGAAGTTGTCGGACCTGGAGAATCGCGATGCTCGGCTGATGGAGTTGGAGAAGGACCTGACGCTGGCCGCGGCGAAGTATATTGTGCTGGCGAGGAAGCTGACGGCGGAGAGGAATGCTGCGGCGAAGAAGCTGGCGAAGATGGCGGAGCGGCAGATTAATGAGCTGGCCATGCAGGCTCGGTTTGAGGTGGTGTTGACGTCGCGGGAGGATGTGGAGGCGTGGACGGGGTTTGGCTGGGATAGGGTCGAGTGCAGGATTGCGACGAACCCGGGAGAGCCGCTGAAGGCGCTGACGGAGATTGCGTCTGGCGGTGAGATGAGCCGGGTGATGCTGGCGCTGAAGGTGTCGGTGGAGGAGGGAGCGGCGGCGGCTGCGAATCGGCGGCGACGGACGGCGCTGCCGAGGACGCTGGTGTTTGACGAGATTGATATTGGCATTGGCGGGCGGGCGGCGGAGGCGGTGGGGCAGAAGCTGAAGACGCTGTCGCAGTCGCAGCAGGTGATCTGCATTACGCATCTTCCGCAGATTGCGGCGTTCGCGGACCAGCACTTTTTGATTGAGAAGGCGGAGACGGGTGGACGGACGCATACCGGGGTTCGGAGGATGGAGCCTCGGGAACGCGTGGAGGAGATTGCGCGGATGCTGTCAGGGGCGAGCCTGACGGAGACCAGCCTGCGCCACGCGGAACAGATGTTGAAGTCGTCCTACGGTCCTGCGCGGACGGCGGGCGTTTAAGAGCGGGCGGTGGAAGAGGATGGGGGGGTGGGCAACCTCTTGGGTGTGGGGGGCCTCTCAAGAGGCATTGCCCCAGGAGGGTTTTAGCATGTCTGAGTCGAAGAAGTGTGCGCACGGTCCTTGCAGTTGTGTGGTGCCGGATGGGAAGAAGTACTGCTCGCAGATGTGTGAGGATAGCAAGGGTGTGACGTCGATCAAATGCGACTGTAAGCATGCGGGATGCTCGGCGGGTTGAGGATTGGGCGATAAAGTTTTGCACCGCCGGTGGTTCAGGCCAGGGGGCGGAATCGGTGTGGTACGCCCCTGAAGCGGGTATACTAAGAGGGTGACTAACTCGATCGCCGATCCCGCAAACGTCAGCCAGAACACCGGCGAGTCCGCAACCAAACGCATCCTGCTGTTGAAGCCGAGAGGCTTCTGCGCGGGAGTGGTGCGTGCCATCGACATCGTGCAGATTGCGCTGGACACGTTCGGCGCTCCGATTTACGTGCGCAAGGAGATTGTTCATAACAGCTATGTTGTGAATGACTTAGCGCAAAAGGGCGCGATCTTCGTGAGTGAGTTGGACGAGGTTCCTGCGGGAGCCCGGGTGATCTATTCGGCGCATGGGGTTTCGCCGGCGGTGAGGGAGCGGGCGAAGGAGCGCGGGCTGAAGGTCATCGACGCGACGTGCCCGCTGGTAACCAAGGTGCATATTGAGGCGATCAAGTTCGCCAAGCAGGGGTATTCGCTGGTGCTGGTGGGGCATCGTGACCATGAAGAAGTTGAGGGAACGCAGGGCGAGGCTCCGGATGTGACGCAGGTGGTGTCGACGGTGGAAGAGGTTGCGGCGCTGGTGGTGCCTGATCCGAACAAGGTGGCGTACCTGACGCAGACGACGCTGTCGCTGGACGAGGCGCGGTACATGATTGAGGCGCTGAAGAAGAAGTTTCCGAATATTGCGGGGCCTCATGCGCAGGATATTTGTTATGCGACGGAGAATCGCCAGACGGCGGTGAAGAATGTGGCGCATGGAGCGGACCTGGTGCTGGTGGTGGGATCGAGGAACAGTTCGAACTCGAACCGTCTGGTGGAGGTATCGCAGAATATTGGGACGCACTCGTATTTGATTGATAAGGCTGAGGATATCCAGCTGGGCTGGCTGGAGGGTGTAGCGACGGTGGCGATTACGGCGGGGGCGTCGGCACCGGAGATCCTGGTGCAGGAGGTGATGGTGTATCTGCAGAGCAAGGGTTATGGGTCCGTGGAAGAGGTTGAGGTGATGCCGGAGAATGTGCGGTTTGGGCTTCCTCCGGAGATTGTTCAAGCGATTGCCGCAGCTCCGCCGGTACCGGCGAGCTTGTAGAGGGCGGCGAATCGTATTGAATAGTGGAGAGTTGAAGACTGGTTTCGACGACGTACGGCTGCCATCCATGAGTACAACCCCTTCCAACCCGCAAGCACCGAAGCAACCCAAGTTTGGCCGGATGGATCTCGCGATGGAGCGGGTGAGCGAGGGTATATCCAAGGCCGCGGATTGGCTGCTGGGCAACCAGCATGAGCAGGGGTATTGGTGCGGGGAGCTCGAGGCGGACTCGATGCTCGAGGCCGATTACATCTATATGCATACGCTGCTGGGAACGGGCGACAGCGGGAAGATGGAGCGGTGCGTCAATGAGATTCTGCGGCACCAGAATGAAGACGGTGGATGGAGTAATTATCCGGGTGGGCCGTCGAATGTGAACTATGGGGTGAAGTGCTACCTGGCGCTGAAACTGATGGGCTGGATGGCGGATAACCCGGTGATGGTGAAGGCTCGGGAGAACGTGCTGGCGCTGGGCGGCGTGGTGGAGTGCAACACGTTTACGAAGATGTACCTGTGTTCGCTGGGGCAGTATGACTACGACGCGGTTCCGGCGGTTCCTCCGGAGATGCTGCTGTTTCCGAACTGGTTCTACTTCAACATTTACGAGATCAGCGCGTGGTCGCGGGCGATCCTGGTGCCTCTGTCGATCATCTACGCGAAGAAGCCGTTCAAGAAGCTGGCTCCAGAGCAGACGATTGATGAGCTGTTTGTGGGTGGGCGCGAGAATGCGAATCTGTACCTGCATCTGGACAAGAAGCACCTGATCTCGTGGCGGAACTTCTTCTTGTTTACGGATCGGCTGGCGCACTGGTCGGAGCGGGTGCATATTCGTCCTCTGCGGAAGATGGCGCTGAAGAAGGCCGAGAAGTGGATGCTGGATCACTTTGAGCGGTCCGATGGTCTGGGCGCTATCTATCCGGCCATGCTGAATGCGATTGTGGCGCTGGTGTACCTGGGGTACTCGAAGGATGACCCGCAGGTGATTCGGGCGATGGATGAGTTTGAGAAGCTGGGGATCGATTGCCCGGAGGGGACGGCGGATTATCCGACGCCGACGTTCCGGATGCAGCCGTGCTTTTCTCCGGTGTGGGATACGGCGCAGGTGCTGTCGACGTTTGGCGAGGTGGGGCTGTCGCGGACCGATCCGAGGCTGGTGAAGGCAGCGGACTGGCTGCTGAGCAAGGAGATTCGGTACAAGGGCGACTGGTCGCACAATGTGAAGAACGTGGAGGCAAGCTGCTGGTGCTTCTTCTTCAACAATGACCATCAGCCGGATGTGGACGATACGGGCGAGGTGCTGCTGGCGTTGAAGGCTGTCGATAACCCTCGCGAGCGGTATCAGCATGAGGTGACGCAGCGGTCGATTGAGTGGGTGTTTGCGATGCAGTGCAAGAACGGCGGATGGGCGTCGTTCGACAAGGACAACACGAAGAAGATGTTCGAGTCGATTCCGTTTGCCGATCATAATGCGATGATCGATCCCCCGACGGTGGACATAACGGGGCGGATTCTGGAGATGCTGGCGAGCTACGGGTATACTCGCCGGGACAAGCGGGTGGAGAAGGCGGTGCAGTTCATCCTGCGGGAGCAGGAGTCGGATGGCGCGTGGTTTGGCCGCTGGGGCGTGAACTATCTGTACGGAACATTCCTGGTGCTGCGCGGATTGCAGGCGATGGAGTACTCGTATCTGGAGGTTCCGGTGCAGCAGGCGGCGGAGTGGATACGGATGGTGCAGAATCCTGATGGCGGGTGGGGAGAGACGTGCGGAACGTACGATGATCCGAACCAGCGCGGGGTGGGGCCGTCGACTCCGAGCCAGACGGCGTGGGCGCTGCTGGGATTGCTGGCGGCGAATGATACCCGGTCTGACTCGGTTGCGAAGGGAATCCGGTGGCTGATTGAGCGCCAGCACGAGGACGGTTCGTGGGATGAGTTGATGCCGGGACGAAACGGCGAGAGCTACTACACGGGGACAGGTTTCCCGCGGGTGTTTTACCTCGGCTACCATTTGTATAAGCAGTATTTTCCCCTGCTGGCGCTGACGACGTATCGCAAGGCCATGGAGCGGGGCGAAAGCGAAGCTTAAGGCAGGGACGGAACATCCAATCGTAGTTTGTTGGGCTTGTGTTTGGAACGAATCGTTTTCAGAACGACCAGAGAGTTTTCGTAGTACAAGGAGTTTTACCGCATGGGTATTCCCATCTCGCAGATGTTCACCGTGACGACGTACGTACTGAAGCAGAAGCTTTCGGGGCGCAAGCGGTATCCGCTGGTGCTGATGCTGGAGCCGCTGTTTCGCTGCAACCTGGCGTGCGCCGGCTGCGGCAAGATCCAGTATCCGGCTCATATTCTGAAGGCGCAGTTGACGCCGGAGCAATGCTTCAAGGCGGTGGAGGAGTGTGGGACGCCGATGGTGTCGATTCCGGGTGGAGAGCCGCTGCTGCATCCGGATATGCCGGAGATTGTGGCGGGGTTGGTGGCGAGGAAGAAGTATATCTACCTCTGCACGAATGCGTTGCTGCTGAAGGAGAAGCTGCATCTGTTCAAGCCGTCGAAGTACCTGAGCTTTTCGGTGCATGTGGATGGGCAGAAGGAGCATCACGATCTGTCGGTGTGCCGCGAGGGCGGGCATGATATTGCGATGGAGGGGATACGCGCGGCGGTGGCTGCGGGGTTCCGCGTGACGACGAATACGACGCTGTTCGATGGAGCGGATCCGAACTCGGTGCGCGCGCACTTTGATGAGCTGATGGCGACTGGCGTGGAGAGCATGATGGTGTCGCCGGGCTATACGTACGACAAGGCTCCGGACCAGAATCACTTTTTGGGGAAGGCTCGCTCGCGCAAGCTGTTCCGTGCGATTCTGTCGAACCGGAAGAAGAGCTGGCAGTTCAATACGCATCCGCTGTTCTCGGAATATTTGATGGGCAAGCAGGACTTTGAGTGCACGCCTTGGGGCATGCCGACGTATTCGATCTTTGGATGGCAGAAGCCTTGCTACCTGCTGCAGGATGGGTACGCGGACACGTTCCAGGAGATGCTGGATACGGTGGACTGGGCGAACTATGGAGCGAAGAGCGGGAATCCGCAGTGCGCGAACTGCATGGTGCACTCGGGGCATGAGGCTTCGGCGGTGGACTACAACTTCAGCTCGCTGAAGGGGTTTGTGGAGACGGCGAAGAAGTATATGTTCCCGTCGATGTATGAGGACGAGGGAGCGCAGAAGCTGCTGAATGAGTGGCCGGTTGCGGGGCATGGACCCCTGGTGCAGATTGGGGACAAGCCTACGGCGGTGGTCGTGACGACTTCGGTGAATGAGCACGCGAATAGCGTGGCGGGAGACTGACGATGGCTACGTTACAGCAGGAACATTTGAAGATTGAGCAGCTGAAGCAGACGTCTGCGGATGAGTTGGAAGTGATTGCGGGACGCGAGCGGGAGAATCTGGAGGGATGGATTCCGGAGCTGGCGAGCGAGGCCGAGGTGCGTGAGGCGCTGGAGAAGGCGTTTGACTATCGCGGCGATGTGACGGTGACGCGCAAAGATGGTTCGACGATTGAGGGGTATCTGTACGATCGACGGAGTGAGCCGACGCTGGAGGCTTCGCTGGTGCGGATTATTCCTACTCCGAAGCTGGGGGTTCCGGTGGAGCGCGTGATGGTGAGCTATGCGGACATTGCTGCTCTGCAGTTTACTGGGCGCGACACGGCCGCGGGCAAGACGTTCGAGGCGTGGATCAAGAAGTACTGGGAGAAGAAGGCCGCGGGCGAGACGAATATTCAGATCGAGCCCGAGGCGCTCGACTAAGCCGTCATGCGACTGTTTGTGACGGGGGCGACTGGGTTTGTCGGGGCGCATGTGGCGCAGATGGCGGCGGCGCAGGGGGCGGAGTTGCGGCTGCTGACTCGGGCTAGCTCGGATACGTCTCGGTTGCCGGCGGGGGCGGATGTGGTGGTGGGGGATCTGCGCGAGCCGGAGGGGTTTGCTTCGGCGCTCAAGGGGTGCGATGCGCTGATCCATGTGGCTGCGGATTATCGGTTGTGGGTTCCGGATCCGGCGGAGATGTACAGGGCAAATGTTGAGGGGACGAGGACGTTGCTGCGGCTGGCTCGTGAGGCTGGCGTGCGGCGGGTGGTGTACACGAGCAGCGTGGCTACGATGGGGTTCAAGATGGATGGGACCATTGTGGATGAAGAGACCGAGGTGAGTGAGGCCGATATGATTGGCCACTACAAGCGGTCGAAGTGGATGGCGGAGCAGGTGGCGATGGAGGCGGCGAGGGCGGGGCAAGAGGTGATTGTGCTGAATCCGACGACGCCGATTGGGTCCGAGGATACGAAGCCGACTCCTACGGGGCGGATCGTGGTGGACTTTCTGAATGGGAACTTTCCGGCGTATGTGGAGACGGGTTTGAACCTGGTGGATGTGGAGGAGGTGGCTCGGATGCACCTGGTGGCGCTGGAGCGGGGGAGGCCGGGGGAGAGGTACATTCTGGGCGGAGAGAACCTTACGCTGAAGCAGATTCTGGATCGGCTGGCGGCGATTACGGGGATGAAGGCTCCGACGATGAAGGTGCCGCATGCGGTGGCGATGGCGTTTGCGTATCTGGATGAGACGGTGACGGGGAAGTGGCGGGGGAAGGAGCCTCGGGCTACGGTGGAGGCGGTGCGGATGGGGAAGAAGATGATGTTTGCGAGCTCGGCGAAGGCGGAGAGGGAGTTGGGGTTGAGGGTGATGAGCGTGGAGGGTGCGCTGCGGTCGGCGTGCGCTTGGTTTTATAAGAACGGGTACGTGGACAAGGCTCGGATGAGCTGTACGGGGTGTTAGGGGGCGGGTGCGCGAGGAGGGGACAGAGACCTTGCGGCTCGCGCATTGGTAGGGAGGTACTCGTCACCATGGGTATGGCTTTGGGTGAGTGCCGGGGTTGGTGAGGTCAGGGAACAGTCATCAGGAATCGCAAAAATTAGCCATTGACATCTCGCGATAAATCACTACCATATGGTTGTGGATAGCTTGGATACTACCTTTGTGGCTCTGTCTGATCCAACCCGGCGGGCGATGATCGAACGACTCACCCGTGGGCCTGCGACAGTGCATGGATTGACGGAGCCGTTTGAACTGTCGCAGCAGATGATTTCGAAACATATTGCAACCCTGGTGCGGGCTCGGATTGTGGTCAAGACGAAGCGTGGACGAGAGAGTGTGTGCACGCTGAGGCCAGAGGCGATTAAGACAGTCAGCGACTGGGCCATTCGCTATCGCCGATTCTGGGAAGAGAGCTTCGACAAGCTCGAGGTTGTTGTACATCAAATGAAGAAAGAGGAGGCAGGAGATGATAAAAAACGCGATTAGCGAAGTTGAGCGGATGGTGATCACCCGAGTATTTGATGCCCCACGCGAGCTGGTCTGGAGGGCGTGGACAGAGCCGAAGTACGTGATGCAGTGGTGGGGTCCGAAGGGCTTTACTGCTCCGGTGTGCAAGATGGACTTTCGCGTTGGAGGGAAATCTCTCTGCTGCATGAAGGCGCCGGATGGGCAGGAGTTCTGGAATGCGATTGAGTACCACGAGATTGTTCTGCACGAGAAGATCGTCTCGTCGATGTACTTTGCGGACTCGAAGGGGAACAAGGTTGAGGCTAAGGAATTGGGAATAGAGCATGAGGCCATCGACGGAGCGTATGACGTGACCCTCTTTGAGGATCTCGGGAACGGGCAGACGAGACTGACCCACATTGGAAATGAACCGATGGAGAGCGCGAAAAACAGCGGTCAACTGGAGGGCTGGAACCAGATCCTCGATAAAGTTGCTGCGGTGATTGCGGGGCTGGTGCAGGCGAAGTAGACGTGGGAGTTTGATGATCGCGCTGCGATAGATGCGGCTGGCGGCGGAGGCCCGGCTGGAGCGGGCCTCTTGTCGCGTGGCTGATTCTTCGCCGATGCGGATAGGTGGCGCTTGCTCAACAGTTGGCTTTAGGTTAAGGCGCTGATTGAAGCTGGACTTTGGTGCGAGGGTGGTCAGGTGGTGTGGAAGCCGGCTAGTTGCATGGCTTTGGGGACTTCGGAGTTGCGGGCGAAGGTTTGCCAGACGAAGCCGGTGCGGAGGTTTTCGGCCATCACTACGCTGATGCCGAGGTCGATGCCTAGGACGTCGGGGTCGTAGTAGTTGGCCTGGGGGTGGAAGGCGTCGCAGAAGCCGTAGCGGCCGTAGGCCTTGTCGCCGTAGAGGGTTTTGAGGGAGCGTTGGACGCGGAGGCAGTCGGCGGGGAGGAAGGGGAGGGAGCTGGCGGTGGCGTAGGGGACGACGGAGCCGTCGATGTCGCCGATGGCGTGACCGCTGCTGTTGGGGCCTCCCCAGGCGGTGTAGCCGTGGGCGGAGTCGGAGGCGCTGATTCCCCAGTAGTCGGGGGAGTAGGGCTTGCCGAGGGAGAGGCAGAAGGCTTTGTGGGCTCGGGTGGCGGTGATGGAGTTGGTGAAGTAGTCGGCGAAGTGGTCGCGCTTGTGGCGGAAGTCGAACCAGGCCTGGCTGTACTGGTGGGTGAAGAGCGGGTCGTTGCCGCTGATGTAGGTGAGGCCGTCGTAGTGGACGACGGGGCGGGCCCAGGAACTCCAGGTGGAGGGGTCGACGGGATGGGTAGGGGAGCCGATGGCGAGGAGGTAGATCATCATGAGCTCGCAGTAGGTCTTCCAGCGGGCGGGGAGGAAGCCGGACTCGGGATGCCAGCCCATGGAGAAGGTTTGGCCGCCGTTGAGCATCCAGGGCCAGTCGACGCGGTTGTAGATGAGGGTGGCGAGGTCGTGGATTTCGGGGTCGTTGGAGAAGTGGGCACGGGCGGTGAGGATGCCGCAGAGGAGGAGCGCGGTGTCGATGGAGGAGACTTCTACGTGTTCGGTGCGGGCTCCGGTGTTGACGTCGTTGAAGTGGTAGAAGAAGCCGTGGACGTGGGGGAGGGTGTGGGCGTGGAAGCGAAGGGTGCGGCGAACTTGTTCGAGGATCTGGGCGTGGGGTTGGTAGTGGCGGTTGTCTGCGATGCAGAGTGCGGTGAGGCCGAAGCCGGTGGCGGCGATGGAGGCCATGGGGCGGGGGTCGAGCTTGCCGTCGGTGTTGTTGGCGGCGGCGCGGTCGAGGACCTGGCCGGATTGGGCTCCGGCCTGCTCGGTGAAGTAGAGGCAGGCGCGGCGCTGCATGTCGTCGAGGAAGGATTCGTCGTCGGGGGTGAGGGAATTGGAATTTGTGGAATCCCACATCTCAGAATCGAGATGTGGGGCACCCGGTGTGGTGGCGCGGGATGACAGCGTTGGGAGGAGGGCGGCTCCGGCGAGGAGTTTGAGGCAGTCGCGTCGTTGCATTTTATTTTCCTATGAGGACGACGGCGAGGCCGTGTGCGGGGACGGTGAGCTGGAGCTTGCCGTCGTGGAGGTGGAGGTGTTCGGCGGGAGCCATGGCACCGGCGGCGCGGAGCTTTGCAACCTGGTCGGGCATGAGGTCGCCGGGGGGGCGGCCCATGGCGTCGAAGGCCTTGAGGACGTTGCCGTGGTCGGGGTCGATGCGGAGGACTTCGACGGGGGCGTTGGAGGGGACGTGGGTGAGGGTGAGGTCGAAGGTTTTGGGTGGGCCGGCGGGGCCTTTGGGCATGGTGTAGTCGGCGCCTTCGCCGGTGGGGGGAGCGTAGTCCCAGAGGGCGAGGACGAGTTTGCCGTCGGAGGTTTTGGTGGCTAGCGCGGAGTCGGAGGCTAGAGCGATGCGCTGATCACCGAGTTGGTGGAGGGCGCGGAAGACGTTGAGTGCGGGCTTGGGAATGTGCTCGGCGGCGATGACGCCGAAGCCACCGTAGAAGGGAGAGCGGACTACTCCCTGCTCCTCAAAGACGTCGGAGAAGGACCAGTAGGACATGCTCTGGGTGAGACCGTCGCAGAGGCGGATGTTGTTGGCCAGCCAGGGGCCCATGAAGGTGGAGTCGGTGACATTGGGCTCGTTGGAGTAGCTGGCGTTGTACTCGGAGAAGATGAGGGGGATGTTGGGGTAAGGGGAGGCGAGGATTTGGTCGTGCACCATCTTGACGGCGCGGTAGACCATCGTTTTGCGCGGGACGTCTTCGTTGGTGTGGAGGACGTTGTCGGCGGTGTCGTTGCCGTAGACGTGGGTGGAGACGAAGTCGACGGGGATGTTGTTGGCGTGGACGTGCTCGAGGAAGGGCGTGACCCAGGCGGCTTGCGCGGTGGAGGGACCACCGACCTGGAGGCGCGGCGAGACGGATTTTAGATCCTGTGCGGTGTGGTCGTAGAGGGTGAAGTAGGTTTGCTGGCGAGGGTTGCCTCCCCAGAAGTCGAGGTTGGGTTCATTCCAGACTTCGAACTTCCAGGTGGCAACTTCGTCGATGCCGTAGCGCTGGACGAGGTGGGAGGCGAGAGCCTTAATCATGCCGTCCCAGAGGGCATAGTCCTTGGGCGGAGAGACGTTGGGGTGATAGAAGAAGGTCTGGGTGAGATTGGGGTCGGAGGCCATCTTCTTTGGCATGAAGCTGAGCTCGACGTAGGGGCGGACGTGCTCGGCGAGGAGGCCGTCGTAGATTTCGTCGAGGTAGAAGAAGTTGTAGACGGAGGCGTCGTTGGCGGCCTGCGCGGCGAGGCCGGGGTTTTTGGTTTGGCGGGCGGGATCGTAGAGGCCGACTTCGTCGTTGAGAATGCCGTGGAAGCGGATGGACTTGAAGTCGGTGGCCTGCTTGACGGTGTGGAGATCGGCGCGGTAGGAGGAGCGGAGGGCGAGGATGGCGCGGCCGGAGCCGAAGGTCTGCTCCCAGAAGTGGGGGAAGGGCGTGGTGGGGGCGTGGGCGTCAATGTGGAGGGAGTCCTGCGCGGAGGCGGCGAGAGGGGAGGCGGCGGCGAGGAGGAGGACGGCGGTGGCCAAAATGAGAGAACGAAGCTTGCAGGGACGCATGGGAATCCTTATAGCTGGAGCTGGATGCTTGGGCGGGGAGACGGGCTCAAGTTTGGGGTAGACGATGCGGAATGGAGGTGGAGAGGATTGGAAGAATGAGGTGGAGGCCCGAGTGCGCAAACGATTGTGCATGGCTAATATTCCTCGTTGGCGGTATGGCTGTCAACCCTGGGTTGGGGTGACTCGTATGATGGAGCGATGCAGGTGCGTGGGAAGATTGCGATTGTGGCGGCACTGCCGCGGGAGATTGTCGGGCTCGTGCGGGGAGAGCAGGCGGACGCTGCGCTGTTGAAGGACGGAGTGTGGCTGTATCGGGTGGATGGGGCGGTGGTGGTCGCGGCGGGGATGGGGACGGAGCGCGCGGCGGTGGCCGTGGAGGCGGCGCTGGCGGAGGGTGGTGTGGGGCGGCTGGTATCGACGGGGCTGGCGGGGGGATGCGCGCCGGGTGTGGTGGCGGGGTCGGTGATGGAGGCAGGAGTGGTGGTGGATGTCGCGTCGGGAGAGAGGCTTGCTGCAGGGGCAGAGGGAGGGGTGACGCTGGCTACGGCTGGGGCGATTGCGAGTGTGGCGGAGAAGGCTCGGCTGATGGAGAGGTTTGGGGCGGTGATGGTGGATATGGAGGCGGCGACGGTGGCGCGGATCGCGGCGGCGAAGGGGTTGGGGTTTCGGGCGATCAAGGGCGTGTCGGATGGGTGTGATTTTGAGTTGGGTGGGCTGGGTAAGTTTGAGGGAGAGCGGGGGAGCTTTCGGACGGGGGCGTTTGCTCTGCATACGGCGATGAGGCCGTGGACGTGGGGGAAGGCGGTGGAGTTGGGGCGCGGAAGTGCGAAGGCGCTGGCGGGGTTAGAGGTGGCGCTGCGGGGTGTGTTGGTGGGGAGATAGGGATTCCCTCAGCGGCTAGGCCGCGTTGCCTGAGAGGGTGTGAGGGCACGACTGGAGCCGTGCCCCTTCGAGGCTGAGTGCTAAGTCAGGACCTCGGTGAGGAGGTGGTCGGCGACGCGGATGGCGTTGGCGATGATGGTGAGGGAGGGGTTGACGGCGCTGGCGGAGGGGAAGAAGCTGGCGTCGACTACGTAGAGATTGTCGAGTTGGTGGGCTTTGCAGTTTGCGTCGAGGACGGAGGTGGCGGGGTCGTGGCCGAAGCGGAGGGTTCCGTTCTGGTGGCCTACGCCTTCGAGGGGGATGCGCTTTTTGAAGTAGGCGTGGAAGGGGATGGAGGTGTCGGCGTGGCCGGCTCGCTTGAGGACGTCGACCCAGCGGTCTTTGAGGCGTTCAAAACTTTTGGTGTTGTTGGGGGTGTAGGAGAGCTTGATGTGGCCGGGCTCGGCGGTGGTGACGGCGGCGGATTGGTTGGAGGGGCTGGCAGTGGAGTCCGGGTGCGGGCCTGCGGGGCCAGGCTGTGTCGCGGTCATCTGGCTGGGCGTGGTGTTGCGGAGGGTGACGCGGTTGTTGGGGTCGGGGAGGTCCTCGGTGGTGAGCCACCAGGGGACGGCGTGGCGCTTCATGCTCTCGAGGATGAAGCCGGGGGTGAGGGGAGGGGCGTCGCCCTTCATCATCTCGTGGTGAAAGCTGCCGACGGGCTGGACCTGACCGAGGGGCCAGGGGTAGGAGGGGTCGGTGTCGCGGAGGTAGAAGTCGTTGGTGCCCCAGGTCTTGGTGTAGGTGTCGTGATTGTCGAGGGTGGAAAGGGCGAGTAGAGCGTCGGCCTGGTGGTACATGAAGTTGCGGCCAACCTGGTCGGAAGCGTTGGCGAGGCCTGTGGGGTGCCTGTCGTTGGCGGACTGGAGGAGGACGACTGCGGAGTTGATGGCTCCGGCGCAGAGGGCGACGATGGCGGCTTCGTAGGTGGCGGGGGTGGAGCTGTCGGCGTGCTGGACTTCTACGGCGGTGATGGCGGTTCCGGCGGCGTTGGTGAGGAGACGGAGGACGCGCGAGTTGGTGAGGAGGGTGACGTTGGGGAGATCCATGATCTCGCGAATGCAGTTGATGTCGGCGTCGGATTTAGCGTGGACGAGGCAGGGGTAGCCGTCGCAGGTGTCGCAACGGATGCACTTGCTGGCGACGGGGTCGAGGGCGTTGCGCTTGAGGCCGAGGGGGATGGGAAAGGTGTGGATGCCGAGGTTGCGGACGTCGGCTTCGATGGCGGCCATGCGGGGTTCGCTGGAGAGCGCGGGGTAGGGGTAGGGCTTGGAGTGGAAGGGCTCGGTGGGGTCGAAGGAGCTTGTAAAGCCTCCGGGGACGGTGGGAGCGGTGCCGAGGTCGCCGTGGACGTGGAAGAGCTCTTCGGCGCGGGTGTAGTAGGGCTCCATGTCGGCATAGGTGATGGGCCACGCAGGAGAGATTCCTCCTTGATGCTGGATGACGCCGAAGTCTTCGGCACGCATGCGGAAGAGGGCGGCGCCGTAAACTTTGGTCTGGCCTCCGACGTAGTAGGCCTGCTGCGGATGGAGGGGATGGTCGTCCTTGTCGTGCCAGGTTTCGGTGGTGTGATAACGGTTGTCGAGAAAGACGGCGGAGGTGCTCCAGTTGAGTTTCTCCTGGGGGAGGAAGGGGCCGCGCTCTAGGATGAGGATGCGCTTGCCCGCGCGGGCGAGATGGAGGGCGAGGGTTCCGCCGCCTGCTCCGGTGCCGATGATGATTGCGTCGTAGGGATTGGCCATGGTGTCTAGGATGCACGCTGTTTGGTACAAGCTGCTAGCTTTTAGCTCCTAACTTCTAGCAAGAGGCTGATGGGGTGGACGTCCGTTATGCTTAGGGGTGTTGCATGAGAGGGTGTTGGGAATGATGAAGGCTGCTGTTTATCGTGCGGTGGATGAGGTTCGGACGGAAGAGATTGCTGTGCCGGCGATTGGGGTGGGTGAGGTGCTGGTGCGGATCGATACGTGTGGGATTTGCGGGACGGATCTGAAGAAGATTCATACGGGATCGCATGCGGCTCCGCGGGTGTTTGGGCACGAGATGGCCGGAACAATTGCGGCAGTGGGCGATGGCGTTCGCGGGTTTGCGGTGGGCGACCGGGTGATGGCGTTTCATCATATTCCTTGCGGGCATTGCTTCTATTGCAGGAAGAAGACGTTTGCGCAGTGTGAGACGTATAAGAAGGTGGGGACAACGGCGGGGTTGGGTGAGGCTGCAGGTGGTGGGTTTGCGCAGTACATTCGGGTGATGGCTTGGATCGTGGGGGACGGTGTTACTCCGGCGGGATTGATTCATTTGCCGGACGATATTCCGTTCGAGCAGGCTGCGTTTATCGAGCCGGTGAATACCTGCTTCAAGGCGATTCGGCTGCTGGGGTTGGAGGCGGATGATACGGTGCTGGTGATTGGGCAGGGGAGCATTGGGATACTGCTGGCGGCGTTGGCGCGGCAGACGGGGGCGACGGTGCTGACAAGCGATATGTATGCGGAGCGGCATGCGATTGCAGCGCAGTATGGGTTGGATCGGCCGCTGGATGCGAGGGGTGATGTGGTGGCGGCTTGCAAGGCGGCGACCGAGGGGCGAGGGGCGGATGTGGCGTTGGTTGCAGTGGGTGCGGATGCTTTGATTGCTACTGCGATGGCGGCGATTCGTCCGGGGGGACGCGTGATGTTGTTTGCGAGTACGCAGCATGGGACGGCTCCGTTTGATCCGGCGGCCGTGTGCATGGAGGAGAAGACGCTGATGGGGTCGTACTCGGCGAGCGTGGCGATTCAGCAGGAGGGGATCGACCTGGTGTTCGAGGGGTACAGGTCGGGGAAGCTGGATCTGACGAAGCTGATCTCGCATCGGTTTGGGTTGGATGAGGCGGCGAAGGCGATTGACCTGGCGTCGCATCCGGTGGCGGATTCGATGAAGATTGTGTTGAAGCCGTAGGGGTGGGGATGGGCTGCGTGTTGATGATGACGATGCTGTTACATTAAGGTCAATCGGTTCCCCTTTGATTGCTGCAGCGCTGTGTTCTTGTCCCTGAGTGGGAGGAGTGCGGCGTATCTCTTTGTTGGTTCAGGAGTGTCGATGCATCGTTTGATTTCGTTCCGGCTTAGTTTGATGGTGGCGTGTGCGGGTTTGGTTTTGGTGGCGGCCGGGGCGCAGGTGCCTACTCCTTTGTCGGTGCTGGGGCATACGCCGGGGGATGATTTTTATCTTGCGGACTATGAAGATGCAATCAAGTATTTCCATGCGGCGGCGGCGACTACGGACCGGATGAAGATGTTTACGGTGGGGAAGACGACGCAGGGGCGGGATATTGAGATTGCGGTGATCTCGTCGCCGGCGAATCTGGCGCGGCTGGAGGAGTACAAGAAGAATGCTCGGCGGCTGGCGATTGCGGATGGTTTGGATGATGCTTCGGCGCGGGAGTTGGCACGGAGTTCGAAGGTGATCGTGCATATCGACGGAGGGCTGCACTCGAGTGAGGTGGCGGGTGGACAGCACTCGATCATGCTGGCGTACAAGCTGCTGTCGGCGAAGAACGATCCTGAGATTGATGCGATTTTGGACCAGGTGATCCTGGTGTTGTGGCCTACGTTGAATCCGGATGGGCAGGATATGGTGACGCATTGGTATCGGCAGAATGTGGGATCAAAGTATGAGGTGAGCCCGATGCCGCAGCTGTACCAGGAGTATGTGGGGCACGATAATAACCGCGATGGATTCATGCTGAACATGAAGGAATCGCAGGTGCTGGCGAAGGCCGAGATCGACTGGAGCCCGGAGATTTTTTACTGTCAGCACCAGACGGCTCCGTTTCCTGCGCGGATTTGGATACCGCCGTTTGCCGATCCGATTTCGAGCAACATCAGCCCGTATGTGCGGAGCTGGCTGAATGTGGTGGGAACGAATATGACGGCGTACCTGGATGCGCACAACATGCCGGGAGCGATCTCTGAGACGAGGTTCGATAACTGGTATGCGGGGTTCAACGACTGGGTGCATGTGTTCCGGAACGAGGTTTCGTTTTTTACCGAGACGGGGCTGTATGCGTATGCGACTCCGCGGTTTTATACGGTGGATGAGTTTCCGAAGGAGACGCAGGATCTGCGGGCGCTGTCGATGTATTCGGAGCCTTGGGAGGGTGGGTGGTGGCGGCTGTCGGATGCGGTGAATTATATGGTGGGCGGGTCGATGTCGGTGCTGGATCTGGCGGCGAAGAATCGCGAGACGCTGCTATATAACCGCTACCAGGCGGCGCGGGATAACATCGCGCACTATCGCAAGGAAGGGCCGTTTGCTTATGTGATCAGTGACAAGCAGTCGGATACTCCGGAGGCTGGATTGCTGGCGGAGAAGATGATTGAGAACGGCATCAGCGTGTACCAGACGAAGGCCGGATTCAGTGCGAATGGGATGGCGTATCCGGCGGGCTCGTGGGTGATTCCGATGGACCAGCCGTTTGCGGGATTGGTGAAGGAGTTGTTTGAGCGGCAGAGGTATCCGGATGAGATTCAGTTGGGTACATCGAAGGCGATTGATCTGCCGTATGACGTGACGGGATGGACGCTGCCGCTGCAGATGGGCGTGTCGGTGGATGCGGTGACGGACCCACTGACGACTGAGCAGCGTGGGCAGATGGACGCGATTGAGGCGGTAAAGCTGCCGGCTGCGGATGTGGCGGGAAGCGGTGGCGTGTTCGTGGTGAGCCATCTGCCGAATGCTTCGTTCCAGCTGGTGAATGAGGCGCTGCAACAGGGTGGGACGGTGTCGATGTCGAAGGATGTGATTGCTACGGCGGAGGGGAAAGAGCGCGGAGCGTTTGTGGTGCAGGGGTTGAGCCGGGCTGCGATGGATGACCTGGCGAAGAAGTACGGGGTGGGTGCGGTGACGTTGGCGGCGGTGCCGGCGAATGTGTTGCCGATCAAGAAGGCGAAGGTGGGGTTGTATCGGCCGTGGCAGCCGTCGATTGATGAGGGATGGACGCGATGGATTCTGGAGAACGATGGATTCGAGCCGAAGAGCATCTACAACGCGGACATGCGGGCGGCGGGATTGCGGAGCCGATATGACGTGATTGTGCTGCCAGATATGTCGAGCGGGCAGTTGATGGAGGGGTTCCATGTGGGGATTGTGCCGGGGCAGTATACGGGCGGCATCGGGCAGGATGGGATGGCGAATCTGAGGGGGTTTGTGCGCGAGGGAGGAACGCTGGTGGCGATGAATCAGACGGCGGCGAGCTTGATTCCGCTGATGTCGTTGCCGGTGAAGAATGTGTTGGAGGGGGTGAAGAGCGACAAGTTTTTCTGCTCGGGGGCGCTGCTGCGGGTGGAGCAGGAGAGCGGGGAGCTGCCGGTGAACTATGGGGTGGCGGTGGCACCGATTGTGATGTTCCAGCGCGGGCCGGTGTTTGCCCCGCAGCCCGGATTCCAGGGAGCGATCCTGGCGCAGTATGCGAAGGCTACGGACCCGCTGGAGAGTGGCTTGCTGCTGCATCCTGAGGCGATTGAGGGCAAGGCTGCGGCGGTGGAGTTGGTGTATGGCAAGGGGAGGATTTTGCTGTATGGGTTCAAGCCGCAGTTTCGCGGGCAGTCGCATGGGACGTACCGGTATTTGTTCAATGTGCTGTACAACTACGAGCAGCCAGAAATGCCGGTGCTGAAGATTCCGGCGACACCTGCGCCGGACCATGTGGTGACGGCGAAGGTGTCGGTGGAGGAGCCGGATGATCTTGAGCAGCAGTAGAGCAATGCGGCGAGAGCGCCGCGGTTAGGCGAAGCTGAAGCCGCTGCGCGCTAGGGGCAGGGTGCGGATGCGCTTGCCTGTGGCGGCGAAGACGGCGTTGGCGACGGCGGGGAGCAGCGGTGGGAGGGCTGGCTCGCCGAGGCCGGTGGGAGGGTGTTCGGTCTTGAGGAAGTAGGCGTCGATGATGGGTGTCTGGCGCATACGCATGACGGGGTGGTGGTTGTAGTTGGTCTGCTGGATGACGCCGTTGTCGAGGGTGATCTCCTGGATCATCTGGCTGAGGCCGTCGATGACGGAGCCGTAGACCATGTTTTCGGCGGCGCCGGGGTTGATGATCTGGCTACCTATGTCGCCGACGACCCAGACTTTGTGGACGGTGATTTGATTCTTGGCGTCGACGGAGACGTCGGCTACTTCGGCGAAGAAGCCCTGGTGGGAGGCGTAGCAGGCGATGCCCATGCCGCGGCCGGGAGTCTTGGCACGATTGGACCAGTTGGAGCGCTCGGCGACGCTGGCGAGGACGTTGCTGAGGCGGTCGGAATTGTCCGGGGACTTGCCTCGGAGCTCCATCTGGAACTCGTAGGGATCGCGGCCGGCGGCGGTGGCGACTTCGTCGAGGAAGGACTGGCCGACGAAGGCGATGGTGTTGCTGCCGGGGGCGCGGAGGGGGCCAGTGCGGAGCCAGAGGGGCATGGTGCTGGTGTAGAGGCCGAAGTTCTCGACGTGGCCAGCGGGAAACTCTGTGCCTCGCATTCCGGCGCTGCTGCCGTAGTGGTCACCGACGCCGTAGGTGACGAAGTGCTGGCGCCAGGCGACGAGTTTGTTGTTGGCGTCGAGGCCTGCCTTGAAGGAGTGAAAGCCACCGGGACGGTAGGCGTCGTGACCGAAGTCGTCTTCGCGGGACCAGAGAAGTTTGACGGGGGCCTGGATATGCTGGGCGAGGTAAGCGGCCTCAACCATGTAGTCGTTCATGAGGCGGCGACCGAAGGCTCCTCCGACGCGGGTGAGGTGGATGGTGATGTTTTCGGGGGCGATCTTGAGGGTGTTGACGAGCATGCGGCGGCCGCTGCCGGGATTCTGGCTGGGGCTCCAGACTTCGAGTTTACCGTCTTTGAAGGAGGCGGTGGTATTCATCGGCTCAAGTGGGGCATGAGCGATGAAGGGGTAGGCGTAGGTGGCTTCAACTACCTTGGCGGCACCCTTGAGGGCGGTGTCGACGTTGCCGTCGGTGTGGAGGGTGTTGGCGGGCGGAGACTGGAGGAGCTCGGCGGCGTGTTTCTCGAAGGCGACGGTACTCTGGGTGGCTCCGGGGCCGTTATCCCAGTCGACTTTGAGGTTGGAGCGGGCGGATTGGGCCTGCCACCAAGTGTCGGCTATGATGGCGACGCCGGGCTCGATGCCGGGGTCGGAGGAGACGACGGGATCGGAGCTGAGGGTTCCGTCGAGGACCAGGACGTGGCGGACTCCGGGGAGCTTTTCGATCTCGGCCTGGTTAAAGGACTTGACCTTGCCTCCGAAGACAGGACACTTCTGGATGACGGCGTGGAGCATTCCCGGCATGGTGACGTCGATGCCGAAGAGAGGCTTGCCGGTGGCGATGCTGTGGTTGTCTACGCCGGCGTGGGGCTTGCCGATGATGCGGTAGTTCTTGGGGTCCTTGAGGGGGACGGTGGCGAGATCGGGAGGGGTGAGCGCGGCTGCGGCTATGGCGAGGTCCGCATAGGAGAGGGTCCGCTTGGAGCCTGTGTGGTGAACGTGGTTTGGCGTGGTGGTGCATTCCGACGCGGGGACGTTCCAGCGCTTGGCCGCGGTGGTGATGAGCATCTGGCGGCAGGCTGCGCCTACACGACGGAGAGGGTCCCAGTTGTTGGGCGTGGAGGTGCTGCCTCCGGCGGCCTGGCCTCCGAAACGGGCTTCATCGAGTTCGGCTTGTTCGATGCGGACGGTGCTCCAGTCGGCGTCGAGTTCTTCGGCGATGAGCATGGGGAGCATGGTCTTGACGCCCTGGCCGATCTCGGGAGACTTGGCCATGATGGTGATGGAGCCGTTTGCGTTGATGTGAATGAAGGCCTCGGGGGTGAGGACGGGACGGGCGGCCTGGGCGGAGGCAATGGGGAGATCGTAGAGGTTGAGGGCGAGGCCTCCGGTGAGGAGGGCGCTCATTTGAAGGAACGAGCGGCGATTGAGTTGCGTGGTGCTGATGGACATGGGCGTGACCTCCTTTACCTGGCGGTGGATGAAGCTGCTTTATGGATGGCCTGGCGGATGCGGGGATAGGTTCCGCAGCGACAGATGTTGGAGCTCATGGCGGCGTCGATCTGTGCGTCGGTGGGGTGGGGCGTGGCGGCGAGCAGAGCGGAGGCTGTGAGGATCTGGCCAGCCTGGCAGTAGCCGCATTGGGGGACGTCGATCTCCTGCCAGGCGAGCTGGACGGGGTGATTGCCGTCGAGGGAGAGGCCTTCGATGGTGGTGACGGGATCGGTGCCTACGTCGTCGAGGAGAGTTTGGCAGGAGCGGGCGGGCTTGCCGGCGAGGAGGACGGTGCAGGCTCCGCAGTTGCCGATGCCGCAGCCGTATTTTGTTCCCTTGAGATCGAGGATGTCGCGGAGGACCCAGAGGAGGGGTGTGTCTGGGGCGACGTCTACTGTGTGGATTTTGCCGTTAACTTTCAACTGCTGGGGGGGCATGAAGTAGTCTCCTGTTGAACACGCGATTCGACCTAAGGTTACACCTCAACTGTAATCATGGCCAAGGGTTACGATGCGGGTTGTGGGGGCGTGAATATTCCGTTTGAGGTGGTGTGAATTTACGTGGAATTGATCGTTAGAGAGATGGCCGGACGACGTGGATGCTGGGTTGGGGCGAGGGGATTTAGCGCTGGCGGCGGAGGAGGAGGGTTCCGGCGATGAAGAGGCTGGCACCGGCGGTGCCGAGGATGATGATGGCGTGACGATAGGCGGCCTGGACGGATGGGGGGGTGGCTCTGGTGCTATCGAGACACTGAGCGCAGCCCTGGCCGAGGGACTGGATGGAGATGCAGAGAAGGAGAAAGCCTCCGAGCCAGAACCAGCGGAGATGTTTTTCTTTGAGCTGGGGGAGCTTCATTGGCCGTACTCGAGGAGGAGGAAGAGGAAGACCCAGAGGATGCCCATGACGTGCCAGTACCAGACGGTGGTGTCGACGACGACCTGACGGGTGGAGAGGGAGCGGGAGAACTGGAGGAACATGAGGGCGGCGATGAGGCCGATGATGCCGAGGAAGAGATGCAGCGCGTGGGTGATAGTGATGAGGTAGAAGAAGTGGCTGCTGGGATTGGTGCGGAAGAAGACGTGCTGGGCGGCGAGTTGATCCCAGGCGGCCCACTGGCCGGCAAGGAAGAGGCCTCCGAGACAGAGGGTGAGGGAGAGCCAGAGGGTGGCTCGTTTGGAGATGGGGCGGCCGATGCCGAACCACTCGTCCATGGCGTCGTGTTCGCGGAACATGGCCTGGCGGGCGACTTCGGCGGTGACGGAGCTGAGGAGAAGGACGGCGGTGTTGAGCCAGAGGATGGTGGGGATGGCGGTGGGGAGCCACTCGTTGATGAAGTGGCTGTAGGCGTCGAAGTGGCCGCTGGCTTTGGTGACGAAGAAGACGCTGACCAGAGCGACGAAGAACATGAGGTCTCCGCCGAGGGCGAAGAAGAGACCGACGCGAGCCTGGGAGAGACGTTCGCGCGGGCCACGATGGCCTTGAGGACGATTGCTGAAGTTATCGCCATCGCCGTCGCCATTGCCCCCGGTGCGCTTATCCGTGGGCGGCTTTTGGCCATTGTTGCCATCACTGATGTGATGATGGCGGTCGATCTCCGGAGGTGTGAAGGTGGTTGGCATGGATGACAGGAAGAGCAAAAACTTTGACGCAAAGGTCGCGAAGCGAGCGAGATTTCGCGAAAGAGAGATGTTTACACAGGTAGATTACTCCGGTTCGCGGGTGGACGGGATGGGGGTGCTCCATTGAGTCAAAAACTCTTTGCCTGAGTCGCTATAGTGGCAAGGTTCGCGGTAGACGATGGGCATGTCTTCGGTTGGATGCGGGCTGAGGGCGTTGGGTGCCCACTCCATGGTGGTGGCTTGCCAAGGATTCTCGAGGTGCTGGGCGGGGTGGCGGAGGGAGAGGATGAGATTGAGGAGGAAGGGAAGCTGCGCGCAGACGAGAAAGATGGCCGATGCAGTGATGTGGCGCTGCAGGGGCATGGTGGATTGGAGGAGTGTGGTGGCGGGGCCGGCGACTCCGGAGAGTTGGGCGTAGTGGCGGGGCTCTCCGGCGAGTCCGGTGAAGTGCATGGGGAGGAAGGTGGAGTAGGCACCGAGGATCGTGGTCCAGAAGTGCAGCTTGCCAAGGGGTTCGGAGAGGGTGCGATGGAAAAGGAGCGGCGCCCAGTAGTAGATAGCGCAGAAGAGTCCGAGGATTCCGGCCATGGCCATGATGAGGTGGAAGTGGGCGACGACGAAGAAGGTGTTGTGGAGGTACTCGTCGAGGATGGGCTGGGCGAGGATGGGGCCGGTGATGCCTCCGGTGATGAAGAGCGAGACGAAGCCGAGGGCGAAGAGCATGGCGGTGGTGAGCGTTGGGCGGGAGCGCCAGAGCGTGGCTAGCCAGCTGAGGACTTTGGCCGAGGCGGGGAGGGCAATGGCCATGGTGGAGATGCTGAAGGCTGTGCTGGCGAAGGGGTTGAGGCCGGCTACGAACATGTGGTGTCCCCAGACGAGGATTCCGAGGAAGCCGATGAGTAGGGTTGTGGCGATCATGAGGCGATAGGCGAAGACTCGGCGGTGGGCGAAGTTGGCGATGACCATGGAGGTGAGGCCCATGCCGGGGAGGATCGCGATGTAGACCTCGGGATGGCCGAAGAACCAGAAGAGATGGAGCCATAGGAGAGGGGAGCCGTCGCCGTGGTGGCTGAGGAGGACGCCGTTGACGAGGTCCTGCGCAGGGAGGAAAAAGCCGCTGTGGAGGTGGCGGTCGCAGAAGAGAAGAAGGAGGGCGGCGAGGAGGACGGAGAAGGCGAGGACGCTGAGGAGCGCGGCGGTGAACCATCCCCAGACGGTGAGAGGAAGGCGCTGCCAGGACATTCCCTCACAGCGGAGATTGAGGATGGTGGTGAGGGTGTTGATGGAGCTGAGGGTGGAGGCGATGGAGAAGATTGCGATGCTGGCTAGCCAGAGGTCCATGCCGAGGCCCTGGCCGGGGCCGGCGAGTGCGGTTTCGGAGAGCGGAGGGTAGGCTGTCCAGCCACCGATGGGTGCTCCTCCGGGGACGAAGAAGGCGGCAAGGAGTGTGGCGAGGGCGAGGGCGGTGAGATAGAGGCCGAGGGCGTTGAGGCGTGGGAAGGCCATGTGGCGCGAGCCGATCTGCGCGGGGAGGATGAGGTTGCTGAAGCCGGATTGCGGGGCGACGGTGAGGACGAAGAAGAGCATCAGCGTGCCGTGCATGGCGACGATCGCGAGGTACTCTTCGGGGAGGATGGGGCCGTGGAGTGGGAGCGGCCAGTTGGGCCACGCGAGATGCATGCGCATGGCAAGCGAGAGGAGCGTGCCGATGAGGACGGCGAGGAGCGAGAGGAGGAGATAGCCGAAGCCGATGGTGCGGTGGTCGGTGGAGAAGAGCGCGCGGGCAGCTTTGCGGGCCCACCTTAGCGCGATGAAGCCGCGCGAAGATGGGATCCCCGGATTGGTGGCTGGGGTCATCGGGTGGCCTCTGCCTGCGTGGCTTCGTGTGATTGGAGCCAGGCGTTGAAGGCTGGTTGGGGGAGGACGCGGAGGGTGGCCATCATGCGGTAGTGGCCGAGGCCGCAGACCTGAGTGCAGAGGATGGCGTAGTCGCCGGGGGTTTCGGGGGTGAAGTGGATGTGGGTGGTCTGTCCGGGGACGGCGTTTTGCTTGAGGCGCATCTGGGGGACGGAGAATCCGTGGATGACGTCCTGAGCGCGGAGGGTGAGGTCGACCTCGCGACCGGCGGGAAGGACGAGTTGGCTGGTGACGATGTCGTCGTGGCCGTAGCGGTCGTTGGGATCGATGCCGAGGGGATTGCCTTCGGCGGGGGCGACGAGGGAGAGGCGGGTGTTGCCGAAGGCTGCGTCGGCGCCGGGGTAGCGGAAGTACCAGACGAATTGCTGGCCGGTGACTTCGACCTGCATGGCGGAGAGGTCGGCACCGGTGTAGCGCTGGGCGGCCCAGAGGCGCTCGGAGCGTAGGGCGAGGAAGGCGAAGAGGAGGGTGAGGGCGGCTAGCGGGAGGTACTCGACGAGGAGTTGTCGGGTGGGGCGGGTGGAGGGCTTGCGGATCGCCAGGCCGAGGAAAAGGACAAGGTGCGCGAGGGCAAGGAGGCCGAGGGCGATCCAGAGATTGAGGAGTAGGTGGGTGTCGAGCGCGTGGCCGTGCTGCGCGGCGTCGACGGGCAGATTCCAGAAGCCGTGGGTTGGCGGGATGGCTTGTGAGGACTGCATGGGTTGATTGTAGAGGGTTGCTAGCCTCTGGCTCTTGAGGCAGGGCCAAGGGCAAAGGCAAGTGCAAGAGCGATTGCCGTGGAGAGGGGGTAGGGCTCCGCTGGCTTCGGAAACCACGATCAGCAACCTGCACGAGAGGCGCAAGTGATGGAGTGATGAAAGAGAGGGGGCGGGGCAACAAGAGAGGAGGTTACGAATTGCGTCACGCTCGGAGCAAATAACGGGGATGGCCCTAATGTTTTGAGGATAAATAGCTTATGCTCGAGGGCTCGTCGCTATAGATTGTGGATGCAAATCAATGTACAAATTTGAAGATCACATAGATTCACCCATTCCTCATGGGCATTTGAACGCATTATTTGGTACGCTTGTACTGTATTGGCTACGGAAAGGAGAACACTGTGCTCAAGAAGCGTAATTCAACCGTATCGTTTGCTCTTGAGTGTTCACTTCTCTTTTTGGCGATCTTTGTTTTCAGCTGGGGGCTTCATGCGAAGCTTTCTCTGTATCACTCGGATCAGGGGACTTATTCCGTAACCAACTCTATGGCCAAGCTTTCGGCTGAGACTCGGACCATCCGGTCGACTGTCTCAATGGAAGAAGATAAAGGCCCACCATCTTTTGAATTTCCGACATTTTATTTGTCGTCCATCGCGTTCCCTTTGCATGGCAAACGATTTGCTTCGGCGGCATCGGTTCGAGTCGAGTCAGGGCCTCGAATACCCGGTCAGTATTATTTGCATGGCCCCGATCTGAAGCGACGCCCCCCACCATCCAAGTCTTAACCGCGCATGGACAGATTCTGCTGTCTTGCGGATAGATGCGCCTAGAAGGTGCGATGAAGAGTCCATTACATCCTGTGGAGTGGAGTATGAATCGACAACTCTAAATGGAGTTGGTCCTTCTTCGATAGTGCAACGTCGTAGACGCTGAGTTTAATTCGACCGCATGATTCGATCCAATCAAAAGACTTTCTGGATACCCGCAGAGCCAATGTTTAGGAGCATCTCCCGATCGATGGATTGCACAGGTCCTTGCTCTTGAAATTCCTTGACGGCCTCAACTTACACAAAAGGTCACGTATCTCCCTGATGACTTACGGTACAACTCGACTCAAGCATTCTGTAGTTGTGATTGCGGTGGTTCTTATTGCTGCTGTGTCCATTCGTGAAGAGGACAAGGGGTATTTCCTTTCCTGCCTGGCAAAGGTGACACGGGTTTTCGCAACGGCCGACACAAAGGTCCAAACGGAACAGCTTACAGTTAGGAAACAGATTCTCAGTGTTTGGAGAGGGAAGCAGCCTGAGGGTAGTGTCACAACCTATGCTGCCTCCTATGTCACTCTGAAACCAAAGTGCAATCCTTATGCCGGGATGAGCGGTAGCGACGTTAGGTTGCATGAAGACCGAATGTCACAACCAAAGGAATTCTGGCGAATAACAAGTGGTACATCACGTGCACCTCCTACTGTTGTCATCTTAGCGATGGCACACTCATCCCGGGAAATGATGCACCGCCGCACTTCGGCGACATGCTTCAGTTTCTAGAACGATTCATTTCAACAAGACCGAATAGGTGGTTCCATGCCTCGAAAGCGAATCTTTTGGATTGCAGTAATCCTCAGTTGTTTCATCATTGCCACCGCTCTCTACGTGTTCTTACACAAAGAGAAGACGACCGCAGAAGCGCCGCGAGCAGCAGCGGTCGTCGATGTGACGCGCGGAAACCTTGCGAGCTCGCTTACGGTAGCAGGACAGTTTGAGCCGTATCAGAATGTCGACCTGCATGCGAAGGTGTCGGGATATATTCGCTGGATTAAGGTGGATATTGGTGATCGCGTGCGACAGGGAGAAGTCCTGGCTGATCTCGAAGTACCTGAGTTAGGGGATCAACTACAAGGAGCTCAAGCGGAAGTGCGGCATTCTCAATCGGAGATTGGGCGAGCGCAGAGCGAGATCACCAGCGCCGAGGCTACCCATGCGGCGCTGCATGCTGAATTCACTCGACTGCAAGCGGCATCCAAACAGCGTCCTGGTTTAATTGCGGAGCAGGAGTTAGATGATGCACGCGCTAAGGATCAGGAATCAGAGGCGCAAATCGGCGTGGCTAAAGCATCGCTCAATGCGATGGAACAACAACTCGGAGTGTCCAATGCAAATAGTCATCGCATTCAGACGCTCACCGATTACGAGCAGATCATCTCGCCATTCAATGGTGTTGTGACGATGCGTTACGCCGATGAGGGATCACTGATCCAGGCAGGGACAGCATCCGATACGCAGTCGATGCCCGTAGTACGGGTTGCGCAAAGTGACTTACTAAGGTTGCGTATGCCGGTGCCGGAATCGGACGTTCCTTACATTCACATAGGGGGCAATGTTCAGATTAAGGTAAGTGCAACAGGGCGGGTATTTATGGGGAAGATCATCCGTTTTACGCGAGCACTGGATGCGAATACTCGTACTATGCTTACGGAAGTAGACGTTCCAAACCCCGATCTTGTTCTTAGTCCTGGAATGTTTGCCGAGACGATGATCCAGTTGCAACAGAAGGATGACGCTTTAACTCTACCGTCGCAGGCTGTAGTCCAGGATGGAGAGAATGACTACGTGCTTGTCTTAGACTCGACGAATCATGTGCAGCGACGCAATGTTAAAGTGGGCATCCAGACGGCAAATCGGATGGAGATTGTAAGCGGATTACAGCTGGGAGAGCGTGTGATTGCTTCTGGGCAGACGAGTTACGAAATTGGCGAAGCCGTCACTCCACATGCAGCCTTCATTCCTACAGCCGCACAGGAAGTGAGCGAGTAATGTCTTCGTTTGCAATTATGTATCCGGTCTTCATCCTCATGTTCTGCCTGATAGGGATGGTAGTAGGAACGGCGACCATTTTTCGGAAGTCCGTAGATGCTTTCTCTGGAATTAATATTCCGCTAGTCTCCGTTTTAGACTTCCACTCTTGCATGCCAACAGAAGAGATTGAAGCCGATAGTACTAGTAGCAAGGAACGTCCATTTACACGGAGAAGCGGAAGTGAACAAGTCGAGTCAGGCTTGCTTCCAGATTTAATCCTGACCAACACCTACTTTCAATCTGGCAGGGATGCAAGCTCGACTGCCAGCGATAACTCAAATCTTGCGGTGACTAATCTTAGACGACATACTTCTGAGACACTGCGTCCTGTTATTCCGACACAATTATTGGCGCTTGCATCAGAGGCCGCCAAGGTGAAGTATTTCTCACTGGCTCGCGCGATTTCTGGTGGGCTTCTATTTTCTGGCCTTGTCACTTGTTGTTTCGTTCCAGTCGTCTACTTACTCATGCATCGCAAAGAAGCAGCGGACGAAGCGTTCGCAGAGGTAGCATATGCATAAGCTACATACCGCAGGGATGATCTTGTTGTCCCTTAGTTCTCCACTTCTACTAGCACAGAGCCAGGGAAAGCCCTTGCCAAATGCACCGATGCTCCTGCAGATGTCGGCCTCATCAACGGTGGCTCCATCGAATGATGAGGTGCTCACGCGGCAGCAAGCAGAGCAACTGGCGCTGAAAAACAACCCGCGTATCAGTGTCGCGGCACTGATTGCCCTGGCGCAAAAGCAGGTTGTTCGAGAGACTCGGTCGGCTGAACTACCAAGCTTGTATGGGAACGGAACCGGGGTGGGGGCGGAGCAGGCAAGCCGCTTGGCTTCGGGTGATCTGGCATCCTCTCGCCTGTTGAACCATGTAGGCGGCGGTCTTCAACTAAGCCAGTTGATCACTGACTTTGGACGCACGCCTAACTTAGTTGCTACTTCATCGCTACAAGCAAAAGCTGCGGAGCAGAATGCTGAGGCTACGCGAGAGGATATTGTGTTTGCGGCTGATCTGGCGTTTTACAATGCGCTAGAAGCCCAGGCGACTTTGCAGGTTGCAAACAGCACTGTGAATGAGCGACAGAGCATCGGAGATCAAGTAGACGCACTGACCGCGAGCAAGCTGAAGTCAACCCTCGATCAGAGCTTCGCACAAGTAAATCTCTCGGAAGCGAAGCTGCTTCTTCTCAACTCAAAAAACCAGGCAGAGGCCGCCATGGCGAGTTTGAATGACATTCTCGGCGAGACGACTGAGCATATTTATCATCTCGTGGATGACACGGATCTCCCCACGCCGATTGCAAATTCTGCCGAAGCTTTGATTACAATGGCGCTTCAGCAGCGGCCGGATCTCAAATCGCTCCAACTGACGCATGAAGCGGATGTACGATTCAGCCGCGCGCAGCATGAGCAACTACTGCCAACCGTCTCTGCACTCGGTGTTGTTGGCGGGACACCTGTTGGGTCGAGCACCTATTATGATCCGAGATGGTATGGTGCGGCAGGTATTAATATCAGCGTTCCTGTTTTCGAGGGGTTTAAGTTCCATGCAGAGGCAAATGAAGCTACCCTTCGAGCGAAGGCTTCCAATGAGCAAAGTCGTCAACTCACGGATAGGATAGTTCGTGACGTACGTACGGCGTGGCTGAGTGCGAATACGGCTCAGCAACGCATGGCGGTGACGGCAGAGTTACTCAAAGAAGCAAACACAGCCATGGATCTTGCACAGACACGTTATCAATTGGGACTCAGCTCCATCGTCGAGTTGAGCCAAGCGCAACTCCAGCAGACACAAGCTCAAATTGCATCTGCAAACGCACGCTTTGAATACGAGGCTGATCTAGCTGCTCTGAGGTTCCAGAGTGGCGTACAGCCATAGTCTCCCCCGGAGAAGAGGATGCTTCCTGAAATTAAGATTAAGCGAATTTTATTTGCAACAGATTTTCTAGAAAGCTCGCGGCTCGCCCTTGATTATGCTGTCGCATTTGCGGAACACTTCAACGCAGCGATTATCATGCTGCATGTTGTCGAGTTGTCACAAGCTGCAACTGAAGTTGAGGTAGAGACCTCAAAGCCGAGCTTGATGCGACGGGTTGCACACGGGCGTCTGGAAGCTCTTGCGTCTGGAGTAAGACGGCTTGGGCTTTCCGTTGAAGCGCACGTAGAGGATGGAATTCCGTGTCAAGCGATTCTGAGAGGTATAGATCGATACAATGCCGATCTGCTGGTTCTCGGAGTGCACGGTGTGCATCGCGGACTGGATCACCTGCTCATCGGATCAAATACGGAAAAGATTCTTCTCTCTGCAACATGTCCCACGTTAACGGTGGGTGCGCACGTTCTTTCAGGGGTTGATCTAAAGCTGCACCTTGATGAGATTATTTATTTTTCAGACTTTACTCCGCAGGCGACGGCGGCCGCTCCGTATGCGGTTTACTTCGGCAAGGAATTCGACGCTCCTATCGAAGTGTGTCAACTCTTGCCGGTGATCGCTGAGAATAATGAGCGTTTGAAGATGGATCTTGCTGATGAATATTGCAAAAGCATGGCGCAGACACTCGGCGAAGATAGCTCGGAGTGGTGCAAACCTACGTTTCAATTGGAACATGGTATGGAGATTGACCAGATTATAGAGCGTGCTCAGAGGCAGAATGCGGGTCTGATTGTTTTGGGTGTCCGCACCGCGTCGCAACTTGGTCGCCGGCTACATAGCAGCTTCGCGTATAGCCTGTTAGCGAAGGCAACCTGTCCTGTACTTTCAATACGCTATACCGATGCCCCCACTAAAAAGGAAGCCTGATGAGCATTGTTGTATTCAGTTCGCTGCTCTTCTTGACGTCGATTACTGCGGGCTTTCTTGGAGCTTTGACCGGATTGGGCGGCGGTGTGGTCATCGTTCCAGTCCTGGCTTTATTGTTCAAGGTTGATATTCGATACGCGATTGGAGCTTCTCTCATTTCCGTGATCGCGACCTCCTCGGGCGCTGCTGTTGCGTACGTGCGTGAAGGACTGTCGAATATACGTATTGGGATGTTTCTGGAAGTAGCTACTACACTTGGAGCTCTTCTTGGTGCCTATCTGATGGCAAGGATCTCCAGCCATTGGATCGTGATTATTTTTGGGATCATGTTACTTTATTCAGCTCTCTCCTCTTACCGCAAGAGATCCGAAAACGTTTCAAAAAATATAGAGAACCGATTAGCTAGGACCCTTGAGTTGTCGGGAACTTATCCAGGAGTTCATGGAACCGAGGCCTACGTAGCTCAACGTGTGCCGCTTGGATTTGGAATCATGTTTATCGCCGGAACTCTTTCGGGGCTCCTGGGAATTGGGTCCGGTGCGGTTAAGGTCCTGGCGATGGATCAGGCGATGAGGCTCCCGTTCAAGGTCTCAACTACAACGAGCAACTTTATGATCGGCGTAACGGCTGCAGCAAGCGCTGGCATCTATTTTGCGCATGGTTATATTGATCCAGGCATAGCCATGCCCGTGATGCTTGGTGTTCTTGGTGGGTCTCTGCTTGGCACGAAGATTTTAGTCAAAACAAGTACTACGAACCTTAAGAGCTTCTTCGCTTTTGTACTTCTGGTGCTAGGCTGCGAGATGATCTATAGCGGTATTACGGGAAGGATCTAGATGAGTAGGCCCACTGATCACGATATAGATATGAGTGTTTCCCGGATGCTACTTGTGGGGGTGACGTTAGCGGCCGGAGTTGTGTTGATCGGGGGGCTGCTATATGTGCGACATCCGTGGGTTACGATTCCGGATTACTCGCATTTCAGTAATGGCGGAGCGACTCGTTCAACGATCGCTGGGGTTATGGATGGCCTCGTTCACCTGAATCCCAAGAGCATCATCGAATTCGGTTTGTTACTGCTGATAGCCACACCTGTTGCGCGAGTCGTGTTCTGTGTGATCGGATTTGCGAGGCAGAAAGATAAGCTCTATGTATTGATCAGCTCTGTGGTTCTGGTGATCCTGCTCTACAGCCTCACCAAAGGGATGAGATAGATTCTGAGATCTTCGCTGTAAAGAGCGAAGTCTACCTATGGCTATGGCGACATTGGCTATTGGACTTCTGTGATTTGTCAGGACAGAGAGATCCAACCCGCACGAATGGCCAATAAAGAGACAACTCCAACAACGGCCCATAGCAGGATGCCCTGGAGAAATGGGCGGACTCCTACTCGGCGGAGCGTCTCTTTCGAGAGCCCTGTGCCGATCAGGAATAAGACAACAGTCAAGCCAATGCGTCCGAGGTTGCTAAGGCCTACATAGACGATTTTTCCGATGGGGAAATAGGTGTAGGCGACGGCGGCAAGACAAAAGAAAAGAATGAACCAGGGTAATTTAATCTTTGCGCGACTCTTGGTGAAATAGGCCGTGACCATTGCAAGCGGGACGATCCACAGAGCCCTGGTGAGCTTCACGGTAGTGGCAATCTGCAACGCCTGGCCGCCGTATTTTGCTGATGCACCTACGACGGAGCTGGTGTCGTGAATAGCGAGCGCTGCCCATAGCCCGAATTGAGACTGAGTCAAGTGTAGGGCGTGTCCGATGGGTGGAAAGATAAGCAAGGCGGCGGAGTTCAGGATGAACACGGTACCGAGGGACATTGCCATCTCTTCTTCATTGGGATTCGTAATTGGCGAAATGGCGGCAATCGCGCTTCCTCCGCAGATCGCAGTTCCAACGGTGATGAGATAGGAGGCCTTCTTACTCACGCGGAAGAGGCGGCCGAGGAGCCATCCGAGCAACATGACACCGGAAATACTGATTGCGGTGTAGACGAATCCGGCTTTGCCAGCATGAATGACCTGACGCAGGTTCATGCCAAATCCCAAGCCTACAACGGCGAGCTGCAAGAGAATTCGGGATAGGTTCCTGCTCTCCAGATGATAGGGATGCACGAAGCTGAAGCCGTAGACGATTCCTAAAACGAGAGCAACCGGTGGCGATATTGTGCCAGATGCGGCGAGAATTAGGGTAATGAAGAATACTGTCTTTGGATTTAGTTTGGAGAAGAGAGTCATTTTTTCCTCTAGTTGAAGTGTCAACGTAAGGAAAAGCTGAGTCCAAATGGAAGTTCTAATGGGCGATTCGGTTTGCTTATGCGCTTGGAATACTGGTCTGATCGAAACGAAGGATCTGTGGGGCTAACGTGCTCTAGTAATGGGGGTTAGCGGGCGCGTTGAGGGGTTGGGAGGGGGATTTCGGTGGGGGTTATGGCGGAGAGTGAGGGATTCGAACCCCCGATAGCCTTGCGACTATGTCTGATTTCGAGTCAGGTGCATTCAACCGGGCTCTGCCAACTCTCCTACCTGTAACACCTTCATTTGGTGAAGGTTAGCTTGATTGCGGCGAGCGCTGCAACTTCCACCTTTGTTAGTTTACTGGCGACGGGAGATGTTTGCAATGGTAGTGATTTGACAGGAGATGGGCTGGGAGAGGGGAGTATTTCTGCGGGATAGGGGAAAATGGGGGCGTTTCGTGCTGGTTCAGGCGGGTTTTGGGTTGCGAGGGGCGTGACTGAGGGAAGGTTCGGGTTGCGCGGGGGAAAAGGGGAGGGTCGGGGACTCTGGGTGGGCCGGGATCTTTGGGCAGGTCGGGGTATTTGGGCGGGTCCGGAAATTTCCTTGGAGGCTAAAGCCACATGGACTTGTGGGGCGTTACGGCGGGGCTGAAGCCCCGCCCTTTCAAAACGAATAAGAGGTTTACGAGCGGAGGTTAGTTGGAGAGGGAGCCGGTCAGGTTTAGGTCGATGTCTACTTGTTTGGCGGCCTTGAGGACGAACCAGCTGGGGTCTTTGAGGCCCCAGTCTACGTAGGGGACGGTGAAGTGGGTTTTGGCGGTGCATTTGGAGCCGTCGATGTGGATCTGCATGGGGACGGTGAGGGGGTGGGGGGTTCCGTGAAGGGTGAAGATGCCGGTGACCTGGAGGGTTGAGTCTCCGGAGGGAGCGAGGGTTCCGGTGTAGGTCTGGGGGGCGAAGGTGACGTCTGAGAATCTGGAGGTCTCGAGGACCTGAGCGGTCATCTTTTTATCGCGGGCGCTGTTGTTGGAGTTGCCGCTGTTGGCGTCGACGACGATGAGGCCGGAGAGTTTGGGGGAAGTGCGGTCGAAGTCGACGGTGCCTTTGGTGACGTGGAAGGTGCCGTTGGTTGGGTCGTGATTGCTGGCGAGTAGGAACTTGACGGAGCTGGCGTCGGGGTTGACGGTGAGGGTCTGGTGCTGGGCGAGGGCGAGGGTGGCGCAGAAGAGAGGAAGTGCTGCAAGGAGGGAGCGAGTGGTCGTCTTCATCGTTGATCTCCGGGGGAAGGTGTTGCGGCTGCGGTGACGAGGGGCTGGGTGATGGGTTGGGCGGTGGGCTGCGCGTTGGGTTGGTTGATGGGAGGGGCGAGGGGCTGGGCGATGGTTTGCTGCAGCCAAAGACTGAGCGAGGCTACGTCTCGGTCTGAGAAGTATTCATGGCCCGGCATGTCGGTGCCGGGGATTCCGAACTTGACGATCTGGGCTAGCCGATCTCTGCGCTGATCGGGGGAGCTGTGGGCGGATACGTCCTGGATGGGGCCTTCGGACAGGATGGGGGGAAGTCTATGGAAGCTGCTTCGCCAGCTTAGACGGGTTTGGCCGGTCGAAATGTGACAGGTGGCACAGTAGGTGGTGAAGAGTTTCTCTCCGTGCTGGGGGCTGGCGGCGGCGAAGGCTGCGGGGGAGAGATGCCAAGCTAGTTCGGTGACGAGGTGCTCGGAGCCGGGATCGCGGAGGGTTTGGAGGTAGGCGATGAGGTCGTCGCCACGGCTGGGGGTGCCGGGCTGGGATCGGGATTGGGTGCGGAAGAGGTAGGCGTAGGAGGGCATGAAGGAGCCGTGGCTGACCTGCGGCGGGGAGTAGAAGTGGGCTCGGAGCCACAGGGGGGAGCGGCGGCCACCGACCTGCGAGAGGTCCGGACCCTGGCGGCGGTTGCCGATGAGGGGAGGGTGCTGGCGGCGGAGGTCTTCGAGGGAGAGGGCGGGGCCCCAGAGGAGGACGTCGGCTGTGTTGGGGCGGACGTACTGGGAGTGGCAGTTGATGCAGCCTTCGTCGATGTAGACCTGACGGCCTTGCTCTGCTTGCGTGAGCGGGGCGGGGGTGGGGGTGAGGGTTTTGGCGGTGGTCCAGAGGGCGAGTGCGGCGAGGAGGACGGCGGCGGTGGCGAGGAGTTCGCGGCGGCGGTTCTGGTAGAGGGTGATGAGTTGCGGGGTGAGGACGAGGGCTGCCGCGCAGAGGACGAAGAGCCAGGGGATGTGGCCGAGGTTCTGGCCCATGCCGATGCCCATGGCGGAGCCGAACCAGCCTCCGATGGAGTAGATGTAGCCGGCTCGGCGACCTCGTTCTGCGGTGGTGGAGGAGCCGGAGAGGAGGGCGGGGTAGGCGACGAGGGCTACAGAGTAGAGGGAGACTCCGATGGGGTAGAAAACGGAGGCTAGGATGGCGCGGTTTGGGTCGAGGAGGAGGAGGCAGGCGCAGGCCAAGGCGAGGAAGGCGAGGGCGAGGGTTTTGGAGAGGCCGCGGCGGCGGAGGAGCCACGCGGAGGCTAGAGCGGCGGAGAGATGGAGGATGCCGTTGAGGGTGAGGTGGAGGGTTCCTTGCCAGGTTCCGGCTTTGAGGGCGGGGGTGTTCTGGATGATGAAGAAGGCGGCGGAGTCCAGCCAGATTAAGGCGGTGAAGGCGAGGAGGACTTGCGGGAAGGTGAGGGTGGTGGGGCTTGCTGGGTTTCCTGAGGGTTCACCGGAAGACGTAATACAGGGGTCCTTCGCTTCGCTCAGGATGACGGAAGTAGTGGGGGTGCTGGCTTCGCTCGGGGTGACGGGGGTGGTGCGGGTTGCGATGAAGATGGCGGCGAGGCAGAGGGTGGCGGCGGTGAGGGCCTGGGTGGTGGGGGTTGCGGTGAAGAGTGGCGGGAAGTTGCAGAGGAGATAGCCGAGGCCGGTGCCGAGGGCGACTTTGAGGAGAAGGTTGCCGGTGCCGAGCCACGAGCGGAGGTGGGTGACGAGGGTTACGGTGAGGATTCCGAGGCCGGTTCCGATGAGGAAGGCGGTGGCGATGCTGGCGGCGAGGGAGAGGTGGAGGAGGGTGAGGAGGGCGGCGGTGGTGCAGAGGGCGAGGCCTGTCTGGAGGCGGCGGCTGGGTGAGGGGATGCGCGTGGTGCGGGGAGTGAGGAGGCTGAAGAGGATGCCGCCGAGGGCCATCGCGGCCATGACGGCTTTGAGGTGGGTGTCGGTGATGTTGAGTTCGGCGAGGCGCTTGAGGAAGGCGAACTGCGCGAAGATGAGGAAGTAGACGTAGGTGATGGCGACGAGGGAGACTCCTCGCCAGCCGGCTACATTTGTGTCACTTGGCTTCATCGCTCAACCATCCTCGGCTGAGGCCGATGAATTGAAGAAGGGCGAGGGCTCCGTCGGAGAAGGCTACGGTGATCCATCCGGCGGGGAGGGCTGCGGTGGCGATTTTGGAGAGGACGAAGAGGGCTACGAGGGTTCGGGTGATGGCGGTGAGGAGCCAGACGGTTTCGAGCTTGGCGGTGAAGAGGGGGCGCGTGGTGAGGAGGGCTCCGTAGAAGCAGGCGAGGCCGGTGGAGAGGACGAAGGCTCCGATGTAGGAGAGGTAGGGGAGCGCGGCGGCGGGGGCGGCGAGGCGCATGAGATGGAGCGTGAGGGCGGGAGCGGCGAGGAGAAGGAGGCCGGTCGAGGTGTCGGATAGGCCGGTGAGGAGCTGGTAGGCGAGGAGGATGTGGCGGCGGGTCATGCGGCCTCCGGTGAGCTGGGCTGGGAGGATTGGGGGGAGCGGAGGAGGCGGGAGGCGGCGAGGAGCCAGTCGGCGGAGGTGATGAACATGAGGACTCCGGTGAGCAGGCGGAGGGAGTAGAGGAGGTTGCGCTCGGGGCCGGGCGTGATGGTGAAGGAGTGGTCGGAGCCTTCGCGCCAGCCGGCGAGGAACATGAGGAGGATGTAGGCGAGGACGCTGAGGTTCCAGAGGTAAAAGGACCAGGGGGTGGTGAAGATCCAGCCGTCGTCGGCGAGGAGTTGGACGAGGGTGAAGATGAGGAGGGCGGTGACGAAGCCGGCCATGGCGAGGAGAGAGTGGCCGACGAGGCCGTCGGTGAACTTGAAGTGGTCGAGGATGCCGGGGAGGAAGAGTGCCCAGCCGGTTGGGACGAGGATGGCCCACCAGCAGAGGAAGGCGATGCGCCAGGGGCGGGTGTTGGGGTGCCAGTGGAAGGCGGCGAAGTAGGCGGGGATGAGGGGGATCCAGAGGAGGAGGCTGGCGAGGGAGATGTATTGGGTGGGGCGGTGGTGGCTGACGTCGGCGCGACCGAGGCCGAGGCAGAGGAGGGATTCGGCGAGGAAAATGGCCCAGGACAGGCTGATGGTGCGGGAGCGGGTGGGACGGCGGCGGGTCAGGCCGAAGGGGAGGACGAGGAGGATCGCGATGACGACGAGGGTAGATTCGAGCTGGCTGGCTCCGGTGGGGCCTCCGGTGGCCGGGTTGATGGGGGGATAGAGCGTGGGGCTCGCGGAGATATAGAGCAGGATCGGGACGGTGAGGAGGAGGGCGAGACCGATGAGTTTGGCTGCTCTTGCTTGCGCGGATGTGCTGCGGGATTGGATGTAGGCGTAGGTGAGGAGGAGCCAGACGGCGAAGATGGCGAGGGGGAAGAGGACGCGGGAGTAGCCGGTCCAGTCGAGGAAGAGCTTGCCGCTGGAGTGGCCTGTGATCCAGGTGATCGAGCCGACGGCTAGAGCGGTGGACCAGATCCAGAGGATGGGGCGGGCCCAGCGGGCGGCGGGCTCGCGGTCGACGGCGTAGACCTTGAAGAGGAAGGCGAGGAGGGGGAGGCTCGACCAGCCGTAGAGTTCGATGTTGAGGTGGACGGGCATCCAGCGGCCGTAGGTCCAGGTGTCGAGGAGGTGGTTGAGGCTGGGGAAGAGGAGCATGGCGGCGAGGAGGACGCCGATGGCGTTGGCGAAGACCAGCCAGGCGAGGCTGTGCCATGCGACGTAGGCGTAGATTTTTGGGGCGGTGGTGGGGCTTCCCTGGGATTCACCGGAAGACGGAATACAGGGGTCCTTCGCTGCGCTCAGGATGACGGGAGTTGTGGGGGTGCTTGCTGCGCTCAGGATGACGGCGTATGGGTGGTTCGAGCTAGAAGCAGGTCCTCCGCCTTCGGCGAAGGATGACAAGGTGTCGTGGGTGCGCGCTTCGGTCGGGCTGGCGGCGCTTTCGGGGGTGGTTGCGGTGGAGTTAGAGGGGGAGGGGCTCACGGATCCTCCCATCGTGCATTTCGACGAGGCGGTCGCAGCGTTCGGCTAGCTTGCGGTCGTGGGTTGCCATGACGAGGGTGACGCCTTCGGTGGCTGCGATGTCGAGGAGCAGTTGGAAGACGGTGGCGCTGGTCTTCTCGTCGAGGGAGCCGGTGGGCTCGTCGGCGAGGAGGATGCGGGGGTGGTTCATGAGGGCTCGGCAGAGGGCGGTGCGCTGGCGCTCGCCGCCGGAGAGCTTCTGGATGCGGTTGTTGAGGCGGTGGCTGAGGCCGGTGCGGTCGGTGAGGTCTTTGAGGCGGGCTCGGGCGGAGCTGCGGCTGATTCCGGCGGCGACGGTGGGGATGAGGCAATTTTCTTCGAGGGTGAGGTCGGGGATGAGGTTGTGCATCTGGAAGACGAAGCCGACCTCGTGGCGGAGGAGATGGAGACGGCTGCGGTGTTGATTTAGCTCGATGCTGTTGACGGAGATGCGGCCGCGGTCGGGTTCGTCGAGGCCGCCGAGGAGGTGGAGGAGGGTGCTTTTGCCGCAGCCGGAGGGACCGGTGAGGGCTACGGTCTGGCCTTCGATGGCTTCGAAGTTGACGCCGTTGAGGACGGTGATGGCGCCGTCATCGTAGCTCTTCCATACGTCGGTGGCGCGGAGGACTACGGTCGTGCTCGGGACTGCCGGCCGAGGGCGAACGGCAGGGTCACGGAGGACGAAGGGTGGGGGCTGCGACGGAGTTTGAGAGGAGGGTTTCATTCGAAGCGCAGAGCCTCCACGGGACGAACACGCATGGCGTAGAGGGCGGGGTAGAGAGCTCCGGCTACACCGGTGAGGAGGGCGAGGACGATGACGATGAGGACGACGAGGGCCTGGATGGAGACGTCGACGTAGCCGTGGAGCGCTGGAATGAGCTTGAGGATGTAGAGGAATCCGGTGCCGATGAGGAGGCCGGTGATGGCTCCGATGACGGAGACGAGGGCGGACTCGCCGAAGATCATGGAGGCGATCTGGAGGTTGGAGAAGCCGCTGACGCGGAGGATGGCGATCTCGCGGATGCGGGTGAAGACGGACATGATCATGGTGTTGGCGACGCCGAGGCCTCCGAGCAGAAGGCCGCAGCCTCCGACGGCCCAGGCGGTGGCCTTGAGGATCTTGAACTGGGAGTAGGAGCGGGTGAACTCTTCATCTTCGAGAGCGACGAGGTTGGGGAATTTTGCTTTGACTTGTCGCTTGAATTCTGCGGCGTCGGTCTTGTTGCGCAGCTTGATGGTGATGACCGAGGAGGAACCTTCTTTGTGGAAGAAGGCCTGCGCGGAGTTGAGTGGCATGAAGACGCCACCATCTTCAAAGCCGTTGGCGGTCTTGATGATGCCGATGACGAGGAAGGTGCCGTGGCCGATGGCGACGTGGGTGCCGACGGTGGAGTGGAGGAATTCGGCGGCTCGCTCGCCGAGAACGACTCCGTCGGATTGTTTGGCGAAGTCGGTGCGGGCGCCGGTGATCCAGGTGGCTTTGCGGAGACGGGCGTCGGATTCGGTGATGCCGAAGCAGGTGATGATGGGGTGGTCGGCGCTGGAGACGATGCCGAAGAGGACGGGGTCGGCGTGCTGGACGATGGGCCAGGAGGCGATGTCGGTGACAGCGGAGGCGGGGACGTCGGAGAAGAAGAGGTCGGAGACGTTGCGCTCGAAGACGATGATTTCGCTGTCGCTGGAGAGGATGCCGGAGAACATGCCGACGGCTCCTTGGAGGATGGTGACGATCGTAAGCATGGCTGCGACGCTGAAGGCGATACCGGCGATGCTGATGACTGATCGAATGCGATGTCGAAGCAGATTTGTACAAATCAGCTTGAGAAAGATCATGCAGCTCCCCGGACGGAGTTGTCGAAGGCGGAGGCGATGAGGTCGGTGGACTCTCCGTTCAACTGGGCACGCAGATCCTGGAGGAAGGCGACGCCGGGGCGGCGGTCGACGATGCGCTGCAGCATGGTGTCGCCGATGCGGATAAGGCGGGTGAGGCGATGGACGGCGTTGGGGACACCGACGACGAGGGCGATGTTGGGACGGCCGAGGGAGGCGTCGCGGGAGCCGGTCTTGCCGCTTTCGGCGGGGGTGTGGAGGACGTCCTTGAGGTCGTCGACGATTTGATAGCTGAGGCCCCAGCAGATGGCGACACGCTGGAGGAGTTGGAGTTCGGCGGCGGAGGCTCCGCCCAACATGCCGGGGAGGACGAGAGTGAGGCGGATGAGGGAGACGGTCTTGCCCATAGCGATGCGCTCGGTGGTGTGGCGGTCGTGGGGGAGCGAGGCGTAGTTGAGGTCCATGCTCTGGCCGTTGAGGAGGCCACCGACGCCGAGGTACTGCTCGAGGTAGTCGAGGGCTTCGGTTTGGTGAGCGGGGCCGCAGCCGGCGATGGCTCGCCAGGTGAGACCGTAGGCCTTGTTGATGAGAGCGAGGGCGGAGAGGATGGCCTGGGCTTCGCCGAATTCGACGTGAACGCAGGGAGCCCCTCGGCGCTCGAGGGCGTCGTCCATGCAGGGGAGGTCGTCGAAGAGGAGAGAGGCGGTGTGGAAGTACTCGAGTGCGATGCCGAGTTCGGCGGCGTGGGCGGAGGGGAGGCCGTAGGCGGCGAACATCTTGGAGACGATTTCAGGGCGAACGAGACTGCCGGGATTGCTGAGGACACCTTGGAGCGCGGCCTTGAGATGGGGCTCGGTCTCGGCCGGGAGGGGAAGGTAGGCGGCGAGGACGTCCTTGAGGGTATTTTGATCTTCATCCATCATGTGCTGGCGGTGCTGCCTCCGGGTAAAGGCAATGGGTTGGGAAGCTTCGAAACGATGAATTTTCAAATTAGAACCCATAGGGAAAGGATACTCGTTGTCTGGCAGATAAGACGAGCGTCAGGGATGCTTGGTAGCGGTGTTCTGTAGCGTATTGCGATGACGATTTGTTCATGGGGCGGAAGGTGTGACGTCATCAAAGTTGCGGATGGCATACCATCGGAGCATGCAACTACTGCTGGTCGAAGACGAGCTCGAGATCCAGGGATTTTTGAAGGCTTCCCTTGCGGATGCGGGCTATGTTGTGGATACGGCGGGGGATGGGAAAACCGCTGAGGACCTGGCGTCGTCGAAGTTATATGACGTGCTGATTGTGGACCTGGGTTTGCCGGACCAGGATGGGATTGATTTGATATTGCGGCTGCGGCAGATGGGGGTGAACAGCCCGGTGCTGATCCTGTCGGCGCGAAGGTCGGTGGATGACCGGGTGCGGGGTTTGGAGCAGGGTGGGGATGATTATCTGACGAAGCCGTTTGCTCTGGCGGAGTTGCTGGCGAGGCTGAGGAATCTGCTGAAGCGTAAGGGTACGGCGACGACCGGACCGACGGTGCTGCGGGTGCGAGACCTGGAGTTGGACCTGCTGAAGCGGAGGGCGACTCGCGGAGATGAGGTGCTGAGTTTGAGCCCGCAGGAGTTTGTGCTGCTGGAGTATCTGTGCCGGCATGCGGGGAGAGTGGTGACTCGGTCGATGCTGCTGTCGGAGGTGTGGGGGATGCGGATTCAGCCGGACACGAATGTGGTGGATGTACACATTTACCGGCTGCGGGGGAAGGTGGATACGGAAGGGCGCGAGCCACTGATCAAGACACTGCGAGGTGTAGGGTATGTCCTCAAAGAGCGATAGCGTGCGGTTGCGGAGTGCGGCGTGGAGGATCTCGCTGGGGGCTACGCTGGCGTTTGCGTTTGGGACGTCGCTGGTGTTTGTGGGGCTGCATCGATTTGTGGCGAACGATATTCAACGACGGAGCGATGCGTGGCTATCGGGCGAGGTGGAGGTGCTGGGGGATGTGGCCGAGCGGACGCCAAAAGACCGGCTGTACGGGCGGGTGGTGAGCGAAGTCGCGGAGCTGGCGAGCAAGGAAGTTCCGGATAAATTGCGGTCTGGGGATAACGCGGTCGAGAGTGAAAACGACTCGGTATTTTTTCTGCAGGTGGGTGCGGATGGATCGTCGCAGCTGTGGGTGGGGGCGGGGAATGGCGTGGCGAATCTGACGGCGATCCGGGCGAGCCATGTGGAGCCGGATGTACCGTTTCACTTGCAGGTGAAGGGGTTCGATATACCGTTCCGGGTGGCGTCGGTGCGGATGGATGATGGGAGCTCGATCTACCTGGGATTGTCGGAGCGAGATGAGCTACGTGTTCTGAGAAATCTTCGGCTGCGGTTTTTTTCGTTTGGATTGCTGATCGTGTTGTTTGGATTTGCGATTGTGTTTTATACGACGCGGCGGATGCTGGGGCATGTGCGAGAGATTACGGAGGCGGCGTCGCGGATTGGGCGGTCGGATTTGAGCAGCAGGGTACCGACGACGCAACATAACGACGAGGTGGGCAACCTGGCTCGGACGCTGAATACAATGCTGGACCGGATCGAGAGCTCAGTCCACCAGCTGCACACGATTACGGATTCGCTGGCGCATGATTTGAGAAGTCCTCTGACGGCGATTCGCGGGAAGCTGGAGATGTATCTGTCGATCGGGATTGGGGTGGAGGAGAGCGAGCCGATTGTGTCGGCGATCGATGAGCTGGACAGGCTGACGGAGTTTTTGAATACGTCGCTGGATGTGGCGGAGGCGAAGGCAGATGCGCTGCGGCTGTCGCGGACGGAGATGGAGCTGGATGAGTTGATACGGGTGATGATGGACCTGTATGAGCCGTCGATGGCAGAGCGGGGATTGCGGATGCAGCTGCGGAGCGCGGGGCCGGTGCGGGTGTATGCGGATGCGGCGCTGATTCACCGGGTGATTGCGAATCTGCTGGAGAATGAGATGAAGCATGTGCCGGCGTCGTGCACGATTGTGCTTCATCTGCAAGTGGAGAACGAGGTGGCGAAGCTGGTGGTGGAGGACGATGGGCCGGGGTTCGCGGAGGAGATTTGCAGCCAGGTATTTGAGCAGCGGGTGAAGGGCGCGGGATCGAAGGGGCATGGGCTGGGGCTGGCGTTTGTGGAGGCGGTGGTGCGAGCGCATGGGGGTGAGGTGACGGCGTCGAACCGGGCGGAGGGTGGAGCGAGGCTGACGATTTTGCTGCCGTGCGGGATGGATTATCACGAGCAGGAAGCTGGTCCGGTTGCGGTGTTCGCGGGGTAGGTGGGGAGAGATTTTTTTGGGAGCATGGAGCTTTGGAGCATCGGTTTGTGTTGCGCGTGCTGCTGACGTTGCTTTGCGTTGTGCAGGGAGTGATGACGGTTGCGATGGATCTGAACCGGACGCATGCGACGCATCCGGGGTGGATGCGCCATGCGAGGTTTCACGTGGTGTGGCAGACGTTGACGATGGTGCTGCTGGCGGTGGTGGAGGTGGGGCTGCTGTGGGGAGGTGTGGTGGACAGGGAGCGAGGATTTTATGGAGCGCTGGTGCTGGCGATGTTGTCGCCAGTGGCGTTCCTGCTGGCGTGGATGGGACGGTGGAGGTTTGATGGAGCGCTGTGGGATCCGGGGGGAACGTCTCCGCTGCGGGTGACGGTGCTGGGCAGAGAACGCGTGGTGGAGATGAATATGGTCGCGGTGCTGGTGGCGGTGACGGCGATGGTGGTGATGGGTGTGTTGTATTGAGCGTGAGTGCGTAATTTGTGAAGCGTACACTTGTGCAGTCTGAAGTATTGATGGAACTGGAGAGAGGGAAAAATGATCGTCATTGATACGGAGCATGTAGACCTTGCGACACCGACGGGCAGCATGAGGACGCATATTGTGCGGCCGGCGGCTCCTGGACGCTACCCGGGAATTATGTTGTTCTCGGAGATCTTTCAAGTGACGGCACCGATCCGGAGGACGGCGCTGCAGTTGGCTGGACATGGGTACGTGGTGGCGGTGCCTGAGGTGTATCACGAGTATGAGCCGGCGGGGACTGTGCTGAAGTATGAC